>NZ_KV880641.1 GCF_001907695.1 Thalassospira sp. TSL5-1 | reverse complement strand
TGGAAGACACCGACTACAAACTGAAAGTCACGGATTTCAATTACAGCCAGCCTGGCGGTGAAAAAGATACTTTCAAGGCCGTCCGGATTGATACTCTGCCGGATAGTGGCACATTGAAGCTGAATGGTACGGCGGTTACGAAGGGCCAGGTTGTTTCGGTTGCTGATATTACCGATGGCAAGCTGGTTTACAGCCCGGCAGAAAACGTCAATGGCGATGCAGTGACGACCTTCACCTTCTCGGTCCAGGATAGCCGGGACGGGTTTGATATCACGCCGAAAACGGTGACGGTGAACGTCACCCCGCAAAACGATGCGCCGAGCTTTAACGACAGCAAGGCCGTTGTGACATCGGTGAATGAAAGCACGGATGCCAATAAGGGTGTTCCGGCGACAGCGATTATTACCGATGCCAATATCGGTGATATTGACCTGAGCACGACGGGTGGCCTTGATAGCGGCACCTTTGGCGAAGGCAAGATCACGGTTGCGATCACCGGGGCCGATAGCAGCGAGCAACTGACGATTGATACAGATGCGCTGACCGGGAAAGCCCTGCCTTCGGGCGTTGTTGTGAGCGGGGGTGTTAATGGCGCAGATCTGGTGATCACGCTGGATGGCAACACCACGCGTGCCGAGGTCAATCAGATCCTGAATGCCATTCGTTACAGCACAAACTCGGATACCTTTACCGGCGGTGAACGGACGATCACGACGACCCTGAGTGATGGCAAGGTGTCGAGTGATGATGGCAATGCACAGGCAGGCGGTAATGCCGGGGGCCCGGATGCGTTGTCGGCACAGCTGATCTCGAAGATCACGGTTGTGGAAAAGAACGATCCGCCACTGGGGGCGGATCAGACGGTGACCACACTGGAAGACACCGACTACAAACTGAAAGTCACGGATTTCAATTACAGCCAGCCTGGCGGTGAAAAAGATACATTCAAGGCCGTCCGGATTGATACCCTGCCGGATAGTGGCACATTGAAGCTGAATGGCACGGCGATTAGTGCGGGCACGGTGGTGTCGGTTGCCGATATTACATCGGGCAAGCTGGTGTACAGCCCGGCGGAAAACGTCAATGGCGATGCAGTGACGACCTTCACCTTCTCGGTCCAGGATAGCCGGGACGGGTTTGATACCACGCCGAAAACGGTGACGGTGAACGTCACCCCGCAAAACGATGCGCCGAGCTTTAACGACAGCAAGGCCGTTGAGACATCGGTGAATGAAAGCACGGATGCCAATAAGGGTGTTCCGGCGACAGCGATTATTACCGATGCCAATATCGGTGATATTGACCTGAGCACGACGGGTGGCCTTGATAGCGACACCTTTGGCGAAGGCAAGATCACGGTTGCGATCACCGGGGCCGATAGCAGCGAGCAACTGACGATTGATACAGATGCGCTGACCGGGAAAGCCCTGCCTTCGGGCGTTGTTGTGAGCGGGGGTGTTAATGGCGCAGATCTGGTGATCACGCTGGATGGCAACACCACGCGTACCGAGGTCAACCAGATCCTGAATGCGATCCGTTACAGCACCAATTCGGACACCTTTACCGGTGGTGAACGCACGATCACAACGACGCTGAGCGATGGCAAGGTTTCGACTGATGACGGCAACGTTCAGGCTGGCGGCGATGCCGGGGGCCCGGATGCGTTGTCGGCACAGCTGATTTCGAAGATCACGGTTGTTGAAAAGAACGATCCGCCGCTGGGGGCGGATCAGACGGTGACCACACTGGAAGACACTGACTACAAACTGAAAGTTACGGACTTCAATTACAGCCAGCCTGGCGGTGAAAAAGATACTTTCAAGGCCGTCCGGATTGATACTCTGCCGGATAGTGGCACGCTGAAACTGAATGGCACGGCGATTAGTGCGGGCACGGTGGTGTCGGTTGCCGATATTACATCGGGCAAGCTGGTGTACAGCCCGGCGGAAAACGTCAATGGCGATGCAGTGACGACCTTCACCTTCTCGGTCCAGGACAGCCGGGACGGGTTTGACACCACGCCGAAAACGGTGACGGTGAACGTCACCCCGCAAAATGATGCGCCGAGCTTTAACGACAGCAAGGCGGTCACAACATCGGTGAATGAAAGCACGGATGCCAATAAGGGTGTTCCGGCGACAGCGATTATTACCGGTGCGAATATCGGTGATATCGACCTTTCAACGACCGGTGCACTGTCGAGCACGGTTTATGGTGAAGGCACGATCACGGTTGCGATTACCGGTGCCGATGCCAGCGAACAGCTGACAATTGACAGCTCGGCGCTGCCAGCCGGTGTAACGCAGACGGGTGGGGTCAATGGCAGCAACCTTGTGATTACGCTCGATGCCAACACGACGGTCGCTGAAGTGAATGCGATCCTGGATGCGATCCGTTATAGCACCACTTCGGATACCTTTACCGGTGGTGAACGCACGATCACAACGACGCTGAGCGATGGCAAGGTCTCGACCAATGACGGTAACGTTCAGGCGGGCGGCGATGCCGGTGGCCCGAATGCGCTGTCGGTTGATTTGGTTTCCAAGATAACGGTTGTTGAGAAGAATGATCCGCCTGTCATTAGTGGATCACCGGCAGTAACCGCGACGGAAGATACGGATTACGCCTTTAAACTTGGCGATTTCCATTATGAACAAAAAGGTGGCGAAAGCACGGTTGATACCGATCTGAATAAGATCACGGTCAAGAGCCTGCCTGACAGCACAAAAGGCAAGCTGTTGCTGCAGACCGGCACCAGTGGTGGCAGCCCGGTTTATACGGAAGTTGCCGTGGGCCAGGATATTTCGGCAGCCGATATTACGGCCGGAAAACTGATTTACCGGGCGGATGCCAACCTGAACGGGCCGGAAGCCAAGACCAGCTTTACCTATAGTGTTTGGGACAAGGGCCACGCTGCGAGCAGCAATGTGCCGGCGGAATCCGCCACTGGTACGATGGATATCAGCGTTACGCCCGTGAATGATGCGCCGGTTTTGAGTGGCACGAGCAAGTCGCCGGCGATGGTGATCAAGGATGACGGCACCGGAACAACCGGCACCGCGGCTTTGGCAAGTGGTGTCAGTGTGTCGGATATCGATATCACCACTGATGCGGATGTCAGCAGCTATGGGGGCGGTACCATCATAGTAAGCTTCACCGAAGGCTATCAGTCGGGCGATCGTTTGTCGGTTAATGGGGGCATGTTGGCCGGGATGGCCGGGGTCACTGGCGGCAATGGCTCGGCGCTGGTGATTTCATTGACCAATGATGCGACCTCCGCCCAGGTGAAATCGATTATTGAAGCCATTCGGTATGGCAGTGTTGATGCCGATCCGACGGCGAACAAGACCGATACCACGCGGGCCTATTCGATTGTTCTGAATGACGGTGACAATAACGCCGATGGTGGTGCCATTGACGGCGTCAAGGATGCCGGTGGCCCGACCAGCCTGAATTCCGCGGCCCTGACCGGGACGATTACCTTCCGGTATCCGCCAACCGCAACCGACGATACGGTTACGGTGTCCAAGGACAGCACGACGGGAACGGGCAATGTCAAAACCAATGACAGTGACCCCGAACATACCGCCGACCCGACCCATGAAGCCGACTTCACCGTGACAGAGGTGAACAGCGCGACGGGCAATGTGGGCAAGACCATTACCGGCACCTATGGCACGATCACGATCAATGCCGACGGGACTTATAGTTACAAGTTAGATCCGACCAATACGGCCGTGATTCAGCAATTGCCGGGGGATGCCCCCCTGACGGAGAGCTTTACCTACCAGATCACGGATAATGACGGCCAGACCGATACGGCTACCCTTCATATCAAGATTCTGGGTCACAATGAGCCGCCGGAAGCAACTGACAACAGCAATTCTGTCAAGGTTGGCAATAATGAAACGGCAACTGGCAACGTTATTTCTGATAATGACGGTCATGGTGTTGACTCGAATACAGAAAATACCAGTCAGACCTTGTCGGTCGTGGGGATTAACGGGGCAACCGGCAATATCGGGACTCCGGTTACGATTACGTATGGCACCATCACGGTTAATTCGGACGGGACATATCGGTATGTGTTGAATACCGGCAACAGCGCGGTGCGCAACCTGCCGGTTGGCCAGACCCTGACGGAAACATTCACCTATACGCTGTCGGATGGCATTGATACCGATGTGGCAACTGTGACCATCACCATTGATGGGCCGAATGCGTCGAAACCACCGTCACCGCCGCCAACACCAGGAACCGGGCCAGGACCGGGAGACCCCCCTGGTTCACCGGACCCGGGACCAGGAGGGACTCCCGGACCCGGAAATGATCCTTTCACCCGGGTTGAAAACAGCTTTGGATCCAAGGTGGATTTCCGTTCGCCGCTGAATAATCCGGTGCGACTGACCCTGGAATTGCAGGACCGTGTCGCCACGGCTTCCGGTATCCAGCTGTTCCCGGTTCCGGCAACGGCGTTCCAGCATACCGATCCGACGGAAACACTGGATATCGAGGCCTCCCAGCCCGATGGATCACCACTGCCGTCCTATGTGAACTTCAATGCCCAGAACCTGGTGTTTGTGGTCGATGGGGATGCCGCGCGTGTCGCCGGGGCGAAAAGTATCGATATCCGGGTGACGGGGCGTGATACCCGCGGCAACGAGGCAACCACGACTTTCACCATTCTGTTTACCGACCGCAATATTGATGGGCAGGATGGAAAAGCTGGTGAAAATGCCCCGGACAAACAGGACGGGGAGAAGGATCAGGGCAACCCCGATAACGTCAATCCCGATAACGGTAATCCGGATAACGGCAATGCACCTGACACGGGCGAAGCCCCGGCCACCAGCGGGAATGACCGTGCCGAGGCGCCAATTTCAGATCGCGACGCATTGGCCGGTATGGCGGCAAAAGAGCGGATGCTGAGCCGTATTGCCGTGGATGCGCAGGCCATGAATTTCGGTCGTCATGCGATTTTGGCCGAGCGTGAGGCCCTGTTGGCTGATTTTGCCGCTTTGTTTCGGGGATAAATAATCGGTTGTGAAAACAGAAATCAATCAGGGCCAGGAGCCGTGCAAACGGCTTCTGGCAGGGCTTGGCTGTAATGGGCCGCGGGAAACGCGACCTTTAAAAGGGGAGAGTTCACAGCATAGCTGCGCGTGGTTGCCCAGGCGACCGGCAGACGTGATGTGGGACAGGCTTCTTTTAAGGGGGAGAAAGAAGCAAATGGTTACGGATATGCAAAAGACGAAAAAATCTGTGGGCAAGAAATTGGCATATAAGAGCCTTCCGGTGGTGGCAGCGGTTATGTTTCTAAGCGGTTGTGCCGTGAAGATGGAACCGATCAGCGATGCGGATGTTGCTGCTGCTGCCAAACATGACATGGAAATGATCAAGGCATCTGTTCCGCCGATCAGCGGGCCCATGACATTATCGGACGCGATTGCGCGGGCGTTGAAATACAATCTTGCGAACCGGGTCAAGATTATGGAATCGGCCCTTGCCACCAAGAATTTTGACCTGGCAAAACTTGATATGATGCCGCTTTTCAAGGCGGATGGCGGCTATAGTGCGCGTACGGGAAAAAATGCCACCAACAGCCGCGACTATCGGACCGATATCGAATCGACGTCCTATTCCTATTCCGATGATCCGCAGCATTGGGATGGCAATTTGCGCTTCAGTTTTAACATTCTTGATTTTGGCATCAGTTATTTGCAGGCCAAACAGGAAGCGGACCGTGCGGTGATTGCACTGCATGCGCGGACAAAATCGATGGCGCGCCTGATTCAGGAAGTCCGTACAGCATTTTGGCGTGTGGTGCTGCTAGAGCGTGTTGCGCCAAATGTTGATGGGCTGCTGGCCCGTGCCGATCAGGCGATGAAGGACCTTGAAACCGCCCGCAATGAAGGGCTGCGCCCGCCGCTGGCCGTGCTGGAAGATAAGCGTGCCCTGATCGAGATTATCCAGCAGCTTGAAACCATGCAGCAATCGATCGGGGCCGCGCGGATTGATTTGGCATCCCTGATCAATGCGCCCAGTGGTTCGCCCTTTAAATTGAAGGTGAACAGCGATTTCCCGGCCCTGCCGCGTAAAGAGCCCGATTTTGATAAGTTGGAGCTTTACGCGCTGGTGCATTCGTCGGATTACACCGACGAGATTTATAATCTGCGGATTGCCCGGAATGAATCGCGCAAGGCAATTGCCCGCCTGTTTCCCTCGCTTGAGGGTTTTGGATCGTTTAACGCCGATACCAACCATTTCCTGGCGGACCCGTCCTGGTATGAGGCTGGAGCGCGGGTATCGTGGAACCTGTTTAACGTGTTGCGGCTTGATGATGTTAATGAAACCAACGAGGCCCGCCGCAATATGACTGTCGCCCGCCGCCTGGCCGCCAATATGGCGGTGATTACATCGGTGCATGTGTCGTGGCAGGAATATGCCGATGCCAATGCCCGCCTGGACCAGGCCAAGCGCATTGATGACATTGACAAGGAAATCTCCAAGCTGACGGAGCAATCGGTATCGACCGATGCGGTCAGCGGGATGGAACGTATTCGAAGCGAAATCCGTGCCCTGCGTTCTGCCGTGGCGCGTGTGCTGGCCTATTCGGATGCGCAGGATGCCTATGGGCGCTTTTTGTTGAGCTTGGGCCTTGTGCCGGATGTGAGCACATCTTTGAACGCCCCCGAGGCACAACTATCCGCCAAGATCAGGGAATCGCTTGATAAGTGGGAAGATGGTGATTTGCCGACGGTCGAAACTGTCGGGGTAATGCCCGACTTTATTGAAGACAAATAACATTTGAACAGGCTGGTCAGGCGAGGGATTCTTGCCTGACCGCACGGAGAAAACAGTGTGAGCAGGCTTAAGACGGGAATTTTCACAATGGTGCTGGCAGTGTCGGTGTCACTGCTGCAAGCAATGTGGGGGCCGGGTTCTGTGGCAATGGCAGCCCAGGGCGATGATCAGGGCAAAATAGATTTGCCCGCGCTTGCACCTGTACCGTTACCCGATGCCAACGGCAATTTCCCCGAAACCGACCCGGCAAATGACCGGTTTCAGGGGTCGGTCCGGGCGAAAATTCGCCCGGTGCAACACGCTGTTTTATCCGCCCCCCTTGCCGCAACCCTTTTAACCCTGGGCGCACGGGAAGGTAGCCGGGTAAAAAAGGGTGATGTGCTGATGAAGTTTGACTGCACCCCGCTGGAAGCCCAGCTGATTGTCGCCCAGACACGGCGCAAGGCGGCCCTGACCAAGCTGGATGTCAATGAACGGCTGGAGAAGATTCACAATGTTAGTAAGCTGGACCTGGCCTTAAGCCGGTCGGAAGTGGAACTGACCGAGGCCGATATTAAGGGCATTCGGGCCCAATTGGCACAATGCAGTGTTGAAGCGCCTTTTTCAGGCGTGGTCACACAGCAAATGGTTCAGGCCCGGGAATTTACCAATCCGGGCGATCCGGTTTTGCGGCTGGTAAATATTGACGATCTGGAAATTGAAATGGTTGTGCCTTCCAGTCTGTTGCGCAAGTTGCACGCGGGCGACCATTTTGTCCTGCATGTTGACGAGCTGGACCGCGATGTTGACGCAAGCATCAAATATGTTGTGCGCGAGGTGGACCCGGTCAGCCAGACCGTGCGGGTGATTGGTGCGCCAGTAAAGGCAGACCCGGATTTGCTGCCCGGTATGAGTGGTAATGTCCGGTTTGACTTCGCCCGGCAGGTTTCCGCCCGCACAAGCGCGGATAACCAATAATGTCGACACAGGATAACGGGGCAGGCGCACGGGGTCTTGCCAATCTTTTGCTGTTGCAGGACCGCATTCGCGATGCGGAAAGCCGGGCGGCTTTGGGCGCGGTTGTGGTGAATGATACCCGCATCATTGTTCCCTTTGATATTGCCGTGTTTTGGCAGGGGGAACGCGGGCGCGGCGATGTGCTGGCGGTTTCAAACCTGCCGGAACCCGAACGGCAATCGGCCTTTACGCTGTGGAGCAAAAAGCTGTGCGGCCATCTTTCGCGGGTGCGCCACGAACGCCCCGTTCGGGTCGAGGTGGAGGACATTGATCAAAGCCTGCAGGTGGATTGGCCCCATTATTTGCCCGCGCATTCGCTTTGGCTGCCTTTGCGCGCACCCGACGGGCATGATCTGGGCGGGTTGCTCTTGTCGCGGCCCAAACCCTGGCAGGATGAAGAACTGCGTGTGCTGGATCGCCTGGCAAAAAGCACGGCGTTTTCGCTGGAATTTCTCATGCGCCGTCGGCGTCGGCGCCATTTTTTGCGCAACCGCAAACGGTTTTTGTTGGCCGGGATCGCTGTTGTTGCCATTGCGGCGGCGATGTTTATCAAGGTGCCGCTGACCATTCTGGCCCCGGCCGAGGTGGTGCCGCTGGACCCCTATGTGGTGCGCGCCCCCTTGCGGGGCGTTGTCGAAAGTGTTGATGTTGACGCCAACCAGATGGTCAAGGTGGGCGATAGCCTGGTGCACATGGATGCCACCCAGCTTGAAACTGATTTGGCCGTGGCGCGCCAGGAATATGAAATTGCGATTGCCGAATATCGCCGTGCCCAGCAGGCGGCCAGTTCAGACCGGGAATCATCCAGCCAGATGCAGGTTTTGCTCTCGCGCGTGCATCAGAAAAATGCCGAACTGGATTATATCACCAATCAGCTTGCCCGTGCTGACATCAAGGCCCCACAGGATGGGGTGGTAATTTTGCCAGGCCGCACGGAAATGGAAGGTCTGCCGGTGTCGCAGGGCGAACGGCTGATGGTACTGGCCGACCCCAAATCGGTCGAGATGGAGCTGTGGCTGCCGGTCAAGGACCGCATTCCCCTGCATGATGATAACCGGGTGGTGCTATTTTTGAATGTCGAGCCGGATCATCCCTATGAAGCGAAAATTCATTTGGTGGATTTTCAGGCCAAAAACTCGCCCGCCGGTGTGTTGTCGTTCCGCGCCCGCGCCAGTTTTGAGGGTAAGGACCGCCCGCGCGTCGGCCTGCGCGGTGTTGCCAAAATATATGGCGATGACGTACCGCTTTATGTGCTGCTGTTCCGTCGTCCGTGGGCGGCGTTGCGGCCGTGGCTGGAACTGTAAGGAACCCGCAGCATGGCAGCACCGGCACTCTCCTTTGGTCCGCCCGGCCCGCGTCAGGAACCGCCCCCGGTTTTGCGCCGTGACCTCGATATTGTGCCGGGCGAGCCGGAGCGAAACGGGCGGCCAGTTTATATTTTGCATGATGCGGCAGCGGGGCGGCATTTCCAGCTTGATCCGGTGACGGTTGATTTGTTGCCGTTGATTGATGGCCGCCCGGCCGATAAAATTTCGCAATTGGCGGAAAAATATCTGGGCCATACCGTCTCGGTCGAGGAAATCACCCGGCTGTTTGGCTTTTTGCGCGCCCATAATCTGGTGCTGTGTGACGATGTGCAGCATGGCCGCCATAAAACCCAGCTTAAAATGAAGCCGGGGATCGCGGCGAAACTGGTGAAATCCTACATTTCGTTTCGCATTCCGCTGGTAACACCCGACCTGTTTTTAAACCGCACCATTGGCTATGTGCGCTGGCTGGCCTCCTCGCCGATGGTGTTTTTGCATGTTTGTGCCGCCCTTGCCGGGATTTACCTGGTCTCGCGCCAGCCCGATGTCTTTTTGCATACTCTGCGCGGTTTTTTATCGTTTGAAGGCATTGTTTCCTATGGTTTGGCAGTGACGGCAGTAAAGGCCTTTCACGAGCTTTCACATGCCTATACCGCCAAGGCGCATGGCTTGCGGGTGCCGGTAATCGGCGTCGCCTTTATCGTGTTTTGGCCGGTTCTTTATACCGACACCACCGATGCCTGGCGCCTGCCCAGCCGGCGCGACAGGCTTGAAATCGGCGCAGCCGGGATTTTGTGCGAACTGGTGATTGCCGCCTGGTCCATGCTGCTCTGGAACCTGTTTCCCGACGGGCCCATCGGTTCGATCCTGTTTTTGTTTGGTACCAGCACCTGGATCCTCAGCCTGTTTGTCAATTTGAACCCGCTGATGCGCTATGACGGCTATTACCTGTTTTCCGATCTGGTGCGCGAACGCAACCTTGAAAGCCGCGCCCATGCCGTCTGCCGCTGGAAACTGCGCGAGGTTGTTTTGGGCCTTGGCGTGACCCCGCCCGAAAAGCCGACTTTGCTGCTGATGGGCTTTGGTTTTACCATTTGGGTTTACCGGTTTTTGCTGTTTTTTGGCATCGCGCTTGCGGTTTATCACCTGTTTTTCAAAACACTGGGGATCGTGCTTTTCCTGGTGGAAATCTATTTTTTCATTGCCCGGCCGATCATAAAGGAAATCGTTGTGTGGTTTTCATTTGGCAAATTGCTGAAATTCAATTTTGCACTGATACGGTCGCTCACGGTGCTGGGGCTGTTTCTGGCATGGCTGCTGATTCCCTGGCAGGGCGAGGTTAGTGCACCAGCGGTTTTGACCCTGCCCTATAATACGGTCTATGCGCCAATGGCCGCCCGGGTGGAACAGGTTTTGGTCACAAGCGGGCAGGTGGTGAAAAAGGGTGATGTGATTGCCCAATTGCAATCGCCGGAGCTTGATGAGCAAATCCGGATTGCGGAGCTGAAACGCGCCGAACTGGCCTGGGAAAATGCCAGCATTGGCGTGGATGCGCTGCGCCAGAACCGCGCGCTTGTTTTGGCAAGCCAGCTTGCCACCCAGGAACGGGTATTACGCGGCCAGCAGGCGCAAAAGGCGCGACTGGAGCTCCATGCGCCGGTCTCGGGCAAAATTGTTGATATGAATCCCAACCTTAATCAGGGCGGCTGGGTGGCTGCTGATGAACCCGTACTGTCAGTTGTCGGTGACGGGGCGGAAATCATTGCGTATCTTGACGAAATCTCCCTGCCCCGAATTGAATCGGGGGCGAAGGCGCGGTTTTATTCCGAAGATGGCGTGATGAAGCCGGTTTCGGCCACCGTGACCCGCATTGATGCCACCGGTGTGACCAATTTGAGCGAACCCTATATGCGCTCGCAAAATGGCGGGCCGATTGAAACGGTGGAACAGCCCGACAAAAGTTTTGTCCCCGGCCGCGCCATTTATCGTGTCGTCCTGCATAACGATACCGGTGCCACCGTGCCCAGCGCCATGCGCGGCAAGGTCATCATCACCGCCCGCCCCGAAAGCCAGTTCACCAAACTGTCACGCCGGATGATGTCGCTGCTGCAACGTGAAAGCCAGCTTTAGGCGGGATCATGTTGATCATTACCGCCTGACTGATAGCAGATCTCACTCGTTCGTTCCCGTTTGCACGGGGATTTACACTTTGGGGGCGAAAAGGGCTCTGGAAAGCATTGCAGTGATGACGTCTTCAAATCCTGGTCCGAAAAAGGAGATTTCCTGCACACTTGTATGGGTGGTGTATTTGTTCATCAGGATAACAGCTGAAATGAATTCTGCCGTTCGGAGACTTTTTTCCTCGGTCGGAAGGGGTCCCAGAGACTGACGTATCAGCCGTTTTCCCAGTCTTTCCAGAAAAATGCTGAATTCGACAGCGAATGTTGGCTCCGCCAATGTTGCTTCGCTGAGCACATAATTGACGATTTTCAGGTCTTTTTGTCCGCTTGAGGCCAGGAAGCCTGTGACCCATTTTTTCACGGCTTCTGGCGAGGCGGGATCAAGAGATACGAGCTGATCAAATTCGGCGACGAAACCGGGGACGTATCTTCGCCCGATTTCAATGGCTACGTCGATCTTGTCTTTGAAGTGCAGATAGAATGTTGTTCGGTTTATATGGGCGCGCTTTACAATCTTGTCGATTGTCGTGCTCCGAAATCCCGACTGTTGGAACATTACAAATGCAGCATCAATGATCCGTTGCCGTGTAAGCTCTTTTTGTGCTTCGCGGATTGATGTCGTCGGGGCAGTATCATAAATACGGTTGTCTGAGGGCAAAAGCTCTACTCGTCGCATTCTGTGAAGGGTTTGTTAGATAGACCATCTCGAGAGTACGGGCAATACTGAACCACGCCTGGCGGATTACTCTGATTGGTAACAATTATATCCTGTGTGACCAGATAATGCAGATATGCCACTATTTCAGCGAGAACTTGTACTTTACCAAAACGCGATAGTGTCGAAAAAGGTATATCCCGATGTTGGAGAATTGTTGCGACTGCAGCTGCGGACAGGGAGGTCTCCGAGAGGATTCCGGCAATCCGGTTTATTTGTGAATGATGGAAATTAAGGCTCTCATCAAGACGTATATTGGGCTGGAATAGGGGCTTGCCGTGCCCGCCCAGGAAAAGACCAGCTTTTAACGTGCGCAGTTGTGCAAGTGCTGCGAGATACTCCTCCATCGGATTTTCTGATGTTCCCGGCATGGCCACAATAGGCGAAAACCCGTTTGAGAGAACCATGTCTCCGACAAAAAGCGTTCTTGTTGAAGAATGCCAAATACAGATATGGCCTTTGCAATGCCCCGTGCAGAGGATGGGCTGGAAGGTTTCACTGCCAAAAGCGAGCGTTTTAGTTTCCCGAAGCGGTAAAAAGTCCGGTGGCACAGTGATCTGATTGTAACTTGTAAACAGGTTGGGAACCCGGGTGCCATCGGAAAATGTTAATCCTGAACGGGTTAGCAGATCAGCGAATATGCCGTCTTTGTCATTCGATGCACGACTTTGTGCGAATCTGAATTCCGCAAGCGCGTTCGGATGTATCGACGGAGGACACCCCGACCTCTCGAACAGATGTCGGGCTTGTCCGATGTGATCTGGATGGGCATGGGTAATCCAGACAGATTGGAGTTCAGACCATTGAAGACCAAGTTGTTTTGCGGAATTATCCCATAGACGAGCGCCTGATGAACCGGGCCAGCCAGTATCGATAACTGCCCAGCGAGGCCCTTGTACGAGAATGTAGGAATTGGCAGTCATGCCCCATCGTGGCGGTGGATGCTCTAGCAGATAGATATCGAGGACGCCAAGCCGGGCGACCTGATGTGCCAAACGGTTCGTTTCAGCATTTTCCATCATGCGGTCTGTGTCGACACAGACGAGACCTTGGCATCATCGCCTGCAATATTTTCGGCAAAAGATGCGGTTGCTTTGAGATGCTCTCCCCTGCCAGTCATTGCGCGAATGTCGAGAGTAAAGTCTGCGCTATGGCTTCCTTTGAAAGATAGTATATCTCCGGGCACACAAGGTGTTCCCAGTTTCATGGCGATCCGGGTGAGCTTTCGTTCGGATGGTACCGTTTCCATTATGTAGCGATAAACAAGTCCCAAACTGGTGGCACTGTTCATGATGATATCAGGCAGCCCCTGTGATTTTGCGACATTACGGTCATGATGAACCAATTCAAAATCGTTAAAGGCAAGAGCCCCCGAAATTATCGTGGTCGCGCTTACAGGAATTTCCAGCGTTGAAAGGTTAGTCGTTTCGGATGCCGCCTTAGGCATGGAGGCCGTGGGAGGCGTGCGCGTTGCGGAACGGGATACCGTTGGTGCCCCTGGTTTGAAAAACAGGCAACGAATGCGGAGTTTCCCTAGGATTTCTCCGTCTTCACGAAGAAATTCGTGTCGTTCGGTGGCGAAATGGCCTGCGCCCAAAGGTGTTTGTTTCAGTTCGGAAATATCTTCCAGGCAGATGCGGGTCGTAAGGGTGTCGCCAATCCGGGCGGGGCGAAACTGTTCAAGTTCATAATTTGTCGCGACGATGGCCGGGTATCCCGATGCCGTCATTTCGGAACGCAGGCGCTGGTTTACCGACATCGGATGGCGCGTGGTTTCCCAAACGGTCCAGAAATGCAGCATCGCCAGAGGGCCTTCGGCCTGTTGAAGGTTGAGATAGGGGCGATAGTCCAGACCTATCGCCGAACACCAGCGTCGGATCGCCCGACGATCAACCGGTAATTCTGCCTTTGTCTCGAAGGGTTCGATTTCGTCTTTCAGGCGGTTCTCAATTTGTGATTGGTTTGACATTCGGCCTGATCCTTTTGATCTGGATGTCAGAACGTTTCCGGTCCCAGGTGTTGGGTGTAACGCCCTGTTCTCTCAGTTTGAATTTCTGAGCACGACCGCTGCCGGTGCGTTCGATGAATTCTCGGAATTCGATGTAGCGGGGAACGGCAAAAGCCGGCACACGGTCTAAGCACCAGCGGCAGATTTCTTCTTCGGTGATACTGGCACCATCCTTGAGAACAATCGTTGCCTTGATCTCGTCCTCGGCCGCTTCCGATTTTACGGCATGGACAACAATTTCCGCGATGTCTTCATGGCCCATAAAGGCGTTTTCGAGTTCAAAACTGGAAATGTTCTCGCCCCCGTAACGCAAGCAATCCTTTTTACGATCAATGAAATAGAAATATCCATTTTCGTCGAATTTGCCGATGTCGCCAGTTCGAAACCACATCTCGTCCAAGGCTTCCAGCGTGGCTTCGGCACGGGACCAGTAGCCTTTAAACATGACGTCAGGTCTGAGAGGCCGCAGCCAGATCTCTCCGGCGACACCAACGGGACATTCGTCGCCATTGTCGTCGAAGATTCTTACATCCATGCCCGGTGCACATTTGCCAGATGATCCGTCCGGTCCTGGCTGATCGACGGGAATGCAGGTGATTGGAAAGCACTCCGAACATCCATAAGCAGGAGAGGAAACCAGTTTGATTTCGTATCGACTGCGCCATGTTTCGATCAGTGCTTCGGGAAGTGGTGTGCCAAAAAGGACTTTTACCTGTCCGTGGCATCGTTTTTCTGCTTCGGTCTCCGGCATTTGAGGAATGATCGTAAGCATAATGCTCAGCATCTGAATATGTGTGGCTTTACTGCGTTCGATTTCTTCCCAGAAGCCGTTCGGCGTGAACCGGGGGTAGACCGACATTGTTCCCCTGATGCTGAGAGTGCCGATAAGGCTTCCGACACCCGCAGCAATGTGGAACAGCGGGCAGGGTGTCCAAAGAATGTCGTCGGGTTCTTGAAGTGCCATCCAGGCATTTGTTTTGCCACCATTACACACCGAATTGTGTGGCAGGACGCATCCCTTTGACGGGCCGGTCGTTCCTGAGGTGTATATGATCAGGGAGATATCCCGCGGTGTAACCTCGACGTCTGGCGGTGACGAATTTTCATGCTTGAGAGCGTCGATGGTGTGGAGGCGGAATCTGGTTGAACCTGCTTCCTGCCGTTTGGGTGTGACAAGCGAATGAATGTCTGAAAGTGCATGTTCGATTGCGAAAATGTTGTCGCAATAATGGTTCTCGGCAATGATGACCGAGCCGGCCGTGTCGTGGATCTGATGACGTAAAAATTCGCCCTTCAGCTGGGTATTCATTGGCACGAAGATCGCGCCGAGCTTGTTAACGGCAAACCAGGTTAAAACGAAGTTGATGGTGTTATCGAGTATGCCGATAACCCGGTCGCCTTTGTTTATTCCCAGCTCGCGGAGGCCGTGCGCGAGCTGGTTGCAGTTCTTTTCGACGCTTGCATAGGTGAATTTGTCTCCAGTAAAGTCTAGAAACACCTTGTCGGGCGAAATTTCAACGGCTTCTGACAGAAAATCCATCAGTGTCTTTTGCCCTTGATGGCTCCATATGACTCTTCCCATGGTTCTTCCTCCCTTGATTTTTTTCTTTTTCAGGTATCAGTAAGAGCGGGGTAGGCCGAGCATGCTTTGCGCAATATAGTTGAGAATCATTTCAGGTGAGACAGGACCGTTTTTGGTCATGCGGATCATCGGCCAGTAAGGCATCAGCTGGTATTCCAGGGCGACGGCATTGCCGCCATGCGTGCCGATTGCTGCATCCATGCAATGAAGTGCGGCTTCGCCAGCGGCATATTTTGCCATGTTTGAGCAGTCGCCGGCATGCAGGCCGTGGTCGTGCATGAGGGCGGCTTTTCGCGCCATGAGTGCCGCAAGTTCAAGTTCAACCTTGGCTCGTGCCAGAGGATGAGCTACCCCCTGATGGGTGCCAATGGGTTTGCCCCAGACTGATCGGTCGCAGGCATAGCTTGCCGCTTTGTCGAGCGCATAGCGTGCAAGACCCATAATGTTGGTTGCGGCAACGATGCGTTCCGGGTTCAGCCCGGTAAACACCGTATGAAGGCCCTTGTGTAATTCACCAATCAACCGGTCCTCCGATACTTCGACATTGTCGAAAAAGACCTGATACGACTGTTCAGGAATGTGCATGAAGGACGGAATAACTGTTTTGGTGATGCCGGGAGAATCTGTATCGGCCAGGAATAGAGAAAGCAGGCCGCGACCGGTTTTTTCATCTGTCCCGGTGCGTGCAACGATCAGTACCTTGTCGGCGAGATTAAGACCTGTGGTCCAGTATTTCTGTCCGTTGATGACCCATTTGTCACCTTTTTTCACCGCCGTCGTTTTGATGTTGTGTGTATTGGAGCCTGCGTCCGGTTCTGTTATCGCAAAGGAAAAAAGCTGTTTTCCGGTCGCAAGATCGGGAATCCAGTCCTTCTTCTGTTCTTCTGTGCCATGACGCGCGATAATCGGAGCGCCAATGCCTGACGAGAAGACCAGCCCGGCAATCGGGCAGCCCTGGCGTGCCGTTTCTTCCATCACCATTGATAATTCAAAAATGCCAAGGCCGCCCCCGCCATATTCCTCGGGTAGATGGATGCCCAGGAAACCGGCTTCACCCAATTCGTGCAACAGCTCACTCATTGGTTCCTTGGCTTTGACTTTTTCTGCCCAGTAGTCAGGGCCATATTTGGTCGCGATTGCGGAAACGGATTCGCGGATTGCACGTTCCTCTACCGTCGGTTCCAAAGGTAGGGCAGGAATGCCATCGGCTGTCATTGTGGCTTGCATATTCATCGAAGGGTTCCTTTTTCTTTGTTTTAATCTTTGGTGGTGGCGGGGCGAAATTGAGGGACACGGGTTTTATTCGCGCGTTCCTCGAAACAAACCTGCACGCGGTCACCAATCCGAAGTGAATCGACATCGCAATCGACGATGTTGGTCATCAATTGCGGACCTTCGGTTAGGCGCACGATGGCAAGCACATAGGGAAATTCGTCTGTGTAGCCTGCGAAAGGCGGTATATGGATTGCTGAAAAGGACAGGATTTCTCCTTCGCCCGTGGCGTTTGTCCAGGTGATCCTGTTGGAATGACAGGCTGGGCAAGTGTTTTTTGGGGGGAAGAATAGTTCCCCACATGCGTCGCATTTTGGCAGGCACAGCCTGTTTTCACGGGCGGCTTCCCAATAGGGCCGGGTGGCGTCGGTCATTGGGGGCACAGGGCGTCTTGACATCAGATGTTCCTCCCTAAAATCAGGGTTGAATGCTCGGCCATCATGCCGCCATAGCTGTGAACCAGGGCGCGTTCGGCGTGAACCTGTCGTCGGTTAGTACGTCCCATAATCTGAAGTGCACCCTCGACAATCATTGACATTCCCGACGCATCGCCACCGTGTCCGTAACTGATGAGACCGCCATAAGTGTTCACGGCAAAATCGCCACCAGGTGCTGTGCGACCAGAGTGAAATAGCCCGGCGGCCTTTCCTCGGGCTGCGAAACCCAGGTCCTCCAGGAACATCAGCGGGTTGATTGAAAATGCGTCATAGATTTGGGCATGGTCGA
The DNA here is from genome assembly GCF_001907695.1 of Thalassospira sp. TSL5-1. Taxonomy (NCBI): domain Bacteria; kingdom Pseudomonadati; phylum Pseudomonadota; class Alphaproteobacteria; order Rhodospirillales; family Thalassospiraceae; genus Thalassospira; species Thalassospira sp. TSL5-1. The sequence goes on along the minus strand of NZ_KV880641.1, from coordinate 185,978 downwards.
TTTCCGACGGTGTCACCCCGGCCTGGCGAAAGGCATCTGCCCCGGCGCGGGCAGCCCCGCAGTCTGCGAGGTTTGGGTTGCGGCTGACATAACCATGACCATGAAATTCGCCCATTCCCATGATATAGGCGGGCTGGGGTGATATCCGACGCGCGATTTCTCCGCTTGTCACCAGAACCGCACCGCCACCTTCACATGGAATAGAACAGTCAAGATAATGAAAGGGCGAAGCGATCATGCGCGATGCCAGAACATCGGCGATGGTAATTTCGGGTTTGGAATAGGTCAGTGCAGCAGGGTTCAGTTTGGCCCATTTGCGACTTGAGACCGAAACGGCTGCCATATCTTCTGGCGTGACGCCGAACTCGTGCATATAGCGAGACGCATATTGGGCATAGAGCCCGGGAATGACTGGACCATAAGGAAATTCAAACTCCGGATCTGCAACTGACTTGATCAGGGTTTCGGCCATTTCGGGGCTCATTTTGGGGAATTTTCCGGCCCCCACACATAGCACGGCATCGGCCTTTCCTGCCGCGACAGCCAGTGCGGCATATTGCACCATATATCCATAGGTGGCCCCTCCGGCGGACATCGTTAATCCCAGGCGCGGGGTCAATCCCAGCTCTTCTGCCAGCATTTCATGTGTGAAAATCTTCGGAGACGGTGTCGCCATATCAAGCGGCGCGGCCAGAACGCCATCAATATCGCCCGGTTTTACGTTCCAGTCAGAAAGAAATTGGCCGATCACCTGAAAGTAAAGCTGCGCATTGCTTAAATCCGGATAGCGGCCAGGTTTTATCTCAGTTGCGGCAGCAATGGCTGGTGTGTTCGTCATGATAACCATTTTTGTGTCCTCAGGCTGTTTGGCGCAGAGTGCCAGGCCGTCTGTGGGGTGTCCGGGGATGCGCATTGCACGGGTGGCTGTCTTTAAAGTGTTCTGGGGCGCAGCAGGAAGGCCGTGCGGATTTCAATTGCGCCATGCAGCAAACCTCCGCACAGCCGCCACGATTTTTCATGTGCAGGTTTTGGGGCGTTTCCGGCGGCGACGGCCAGAAGCATGGTGTGACTTTGCCATGTGATCGATCACGCTGGACGGCACGGCCCGTAGGCCGGTATGGCGACCGGATCGTGCGATATCCGACATTCTGTCGGTTACGTAGCCGGATCGCTCAGACTTTGTAGATGACATTTTTACCTCCCAGGCCGTCCATTCAGTGTGGACGTTAGACTATATATACAACACTTATCGAATTAGACAATATGTGTTGTGTGAAATATTTTGGGATGGTAAACCTCAGTCAACCGAGATGTCGGAATTTTAAATTCGGAGAGAAAAAATGACCGAACCTAGCCCCGGCCTCATATCTTTCGATGAGGCATCTGTTTTTGTGCTTGGCGGTACGTCCGGGATTGGCCTAGCCGTTGCGCGCGTTCTTCAGGATAAAGGTGTCCGCAAGATCATGCTGGCTGCCAGAAACCCTGAACGTGGAGCGGCGGCGATAGAGACCTTGCGCGGTCCGGCTGATATCCGGTTCTTTTCTTGTGATGCCACGGATGCGACGTCGGTTATGGCGGGTGTTTCCGCAGCGCAGGAGGCATTTGGTGCGGTTGACATTGCTGTTTCGGCAACGACGGCGGAGACGATGCTGGGTGTTGTGAGCAATCTGGAGATGCGTGATATCGAGCGCGGATTGACCGGGATAGCACTTCCTCCGATGTATCTGGCAAAGGCCGTGCTGGCCGGTATGAAGGCGCGGGGAGGTGGGGTAATTGTCAATATTGCCTCTGACGCGGCCAAGGTGGCAACGCCGGGTGAGGCCGTCATCGGTGCTGCTATGGCTGCGATTGCAATGTTTTCACGTACCCTTGCGATGGAAGCCAAGCGAGACGGAATCCGCATTAATGTTGTAACGCCTTCGCTGGTTCGGGGGACAGGATCAGAACAGAAAATTATGGCCTCGCCTTTTGCCGCCAGGGTTTTTGCAAAGGCTACTGAAAAGGCGGCACTTGGTTTGCCTGATGCGACGGAGATTGCCGAGCTTGTGGCCTATCTCGCTTCCCCTGCTGCAGCGCGATTGACGGGTCAGGTGGTGTCGCTTAATGGCGGAATTTCGGCGGCCTAGAAACTTGCGGCTCACGGCTGCTGGGCAAGGTTCAAGGCGTTTGTGTTGTCCTTCGTTTGTTGTTCATGGGCAACGGGTTCATTTGCCTGCTTTCATAAACGGGAGGAATCATGATTACCAATTCCACGCCGGACATGACCAAATATCCGGACCTGACCTTTGGCAGTTTGAGGGTTGGGGATAAGTTTGTTTTGGGAAAGCACTTAATGGCTCGTGAAGAGGTCATTGCGTTTGCGCGCAGATTTGATCCCCAGCCGTTTCATTTGTCCGACGAGGCTGCCGCTGAACATGCCGTCTTTAAAAGGATGGCTGCCAGTGGGTGGCACACGGCTGCTGTGATGAATATCCTGGTGGGCCCGTTTTATGAACGGACATCGATCAAGGGTCTCGCCGGGGGCGGCGTTGAAAAGCTGGTTTGGGTCCAGCCGGTCTATGCCGACGACATGCTTTATATGGATATGGAAATTTCGGAGATCCGGCGCTCAAAATCCAAGCCGCATCTGGGATTTATTACAATGCGGGTGCAAGCGCATAATCAGGATGATGAACTGGTGTCCCACATGTTGATTACGGGCGCATTTGAAACCGGCATATAGCTTGCCTGAGCCCCGGCAGCTGATTTCGATTGTTATCGTCGATAGAATTTGGCGCGATCATTTAATGAAGATGATCAAGGAAGTGATGCAGGCCTGCGGGACGTATTGATTCAGGTATTTCGACAGGCGGTGTCGCAATATATTTCTCCGTGCTCTGAAACGCAGGCATTAATTGCGGATGTCCTGAGTATGCTCATCAAAGACGGATCTCGGCTCATGGGCCAAAAACGACAAAACCCGTCGCTTTAGGCAACGGGTTTTGATTGGTGGAGCCGAGGGGAATCGAACCCCTGACCTCTACAATGCCATTGTAGCGCTCTCCCAACTGAGCTACGGCCCCATAATTTTGCGACATCTAACGATCTTTGGGGGATCGTCCGCGCTGCAATTTTCAGTGTCTGTCCGTTGCAGCGCGGGGATATTTAGAAGGTTCTTTGATGCTTGGCAAGACCTAATTTCAAAAAAAATTAGCGGTCGTCGTCGTCATTTTCGACATGTTCGAGAACCTCGCCGAGATCATCATCGTCTTCGCCCAGATCAGAGGCATCTTCGAGAAGATCGTCGTCGATATCGGTATCGACATCATCGTCGAGATCCGAAACATCATCGATGTCGTCGTCCTGTTTTTTCGGCTTTGCTGCCGCGACCCGTTTCGGTTTGGCCATGCCGTCCGGTGTGCCGCATTTCGGGCAGACAACCGGTGTCCGATTCAGATCGTAATATTTGGTGCCGCATGCGAGGCAATGCCGTTTCTTACCGCGAGCTGACATTACGGTAGACCCTCTTTAATACCATTTTCTACAAAAGCGGGACGAAGGACTACCGCCCTTCATTCTGAGAGGCCCAATTGCCATCTTGTTACAGGCTTGTCAAAAGGAAATTGCACCTGTTTTAACAATGGTGATTTGCGCTGTGGAAGACCAGAGGGACGATGCCGTTTTGGCCTTGGCAAAATTGTGGGCAGGCTGGCCGGTTTGGCCTGTATGCGCCCTGCTTACAGTAACCATCATCGTTGCGACCAGACGGTGGCGGGATTGACCGTAGAATAGCGGTTGGGCCTTGATCAAATCGTTGGCCGGAGCAGAGCCCGGAAGGTCCCCCTTAGTGTGTGGATAAAGGGATGATAATGTGCTGATTAAATAGAGAAATTTGCCCGCCTGAATGGCCGTTCAAGGGGAGCAAGATGGTTTCTTGTGATTTTACCCGGTTTTCGTCGCGTCATTTTCGTGCATATTGCCCTGCAGGTGTTTCATGATTCTGCGGACCGAAACGCGACAGGCCGGTTCGCCCCAAAAGAAAAGACAGGCAGTTCAAATGAGTTCAGCGCAAAGCAAACGTCCCCTCCAGTCAGCCAAATGTGGTGCCCTTGTTGGCGATGTGCGGGTACCGGGTGACAAATCGATTTCGCACCGCTCGCTGATGTTTGGCGGCCTGGCCGAAGGCGAAACCCGCATTACCGGCCTTCTGGAAGGCGAAGATGTGCTGGCAACCGCCGAGGCCATGCGCAAGCTGGGCGCCAAGGTAACCCGCGATGATGACGGCACCTGGCATGTAAAAGGTGTGGGCGTTGGTGCATTGCGCGAGCCTGACTCCGTTATTGATATGGGCAATGCCGGTACCGGGATTCGCCTGCTGGCCGGGATTGTCGCCACCCATCCGATTACCACCTTTTTTACCGGTGATGCGTCGCTATGCAAACGCCCGATGGGCCGCGTTGCCGACCCGCTGGCGGAGTTCGGGGCAAAATTCGTCACCCGTGATCAGGGCCGCCCGCCAATGGCTGTGATTGGCACCGACGAAGCCCTGCCGGTGACCTATACCTTGCCAATGGCATCGGCCCAGGTGAAATCGGCCGTGTTGCTGGCGGGCCTGAATACTGCCGGAACCACCACGGTGATTGAGCCCAAACCGTCGCGGGACCATACCGAACGCATGTTGCGCCATTTCGGCGTGGAAGTGGATGTGCAGGTAAATGACGATGGTGGTCGCACCATCAGCCTGACCGGCCCCTGCACGATGACGGCGGCCGATATTGTCGTGCCGACCGACCCGTCTTCGGCGGCGTTTCCGCTGGTAGCGGCCTTGATCAACCCGGAATCGAATGTGACGATTCGCGATGTGTGCCTGAACCCGCTGCGCACCGGGCTGATCACCACCCTGATCGAAATGGGCGGTGACATCACCATTACCAATGAACGTGAAGAAGCCGGTGAAACCATTGGGGATCTGGTCGTGACAGGTAAAAACCGTTTGCAGGGTATTACCGTTCCTGCCGAACGTGCGCCGTCGATGATTGATGAATATCCGGTGCTGGCGGTGGCGGCGGCCTATGCCGAGGGCGAAACCCGCATGTGTGACCTTGCGGAATTGCGCGTGAAGGAATCGGACCGTCTGGCGGCTGTGGCGGCCGGGCTTGCGGCCAATGGCGTTATTCACCGCATCGAAGGCGATGATTTGATTGTCACCGGCGGTGTTGTGCCCGGTGGCGGGCTGGTGCAAACCCATTTGGATCACCGGATTGCCATGTCGTTCCTGGTGCTGGGGATTGGGGCGGAAAAGCCGGTCAAGGTTGATGATGCCGCACCGATTGCCACCAGTTTCCCGGTCTTCGAGGAAATGATGGCCGGGCTGGGCACCCGTTTTGCCCCGTCCAACCCCTAACAGAATAGCCTGTGGCACTGGGCTGCGGGCACGGGCAGAACGACACTATTGGATTTAAACGCAAGCAGGATTGGGAACGGCTATGATTATCGCCATTGATGGACCGGCAGCATCGGGCAAGGGAACTTTGGCTCGTCGAGTCGCTGCGGCCATGAACTATGCCTATCTCGATACCGGGCTTTTATACCGTGCGACCGGGGCAAAGGTTCTGGCATTGGGGGGAGACCCCGATGACGTCGATATGGCGGTCATGGCGGCCGAAAAATTGCAGCCCGAAGACCTGGAAAATGATGATTTGCGCCGAGAGGATGTGGGAAATGCGGCCTCGCGCGTGGCGGCAATTCCCAAGGTTCGTGCGGTGTTGCTGGACTTTCAGCGCCATCTTGCCAAAAACCCGCCGGGCGGCAAACATGGCGCGGTCCTGGATGGTCGGGACATTGGTACGGTGGTGTGCCCCGAAGCCCCGATCAAGTTTTTTTTGACCGCCAGCGTTGCCGAACGGGCAAACCGACGGTTCAAACAGTTGCAGGAAAAAAATCCCGCTGTTATATACGAGCGCGTTCTCAACGAGCTTGAAGAACGGGACGCCCGCGACAGTGCCCGCGATGTTGCACCGCTGAAAATGGCAGACAATGCGATCCATATTGATACGGACCGTTTGAATGCCGATGCCGTGTTTAACGCCGTGATGGCCCATATTCGCACCCATATGGGTGAGGATGACTGACCGGGGGACGTTTCAAACCGTCAGGCGATAGAGCCGGGCTGCAAGGTGAACGACCCTGTCGTTCGCCTTTTCGTGCATGTGAAGTCCTTTGGATTTGATATGTGCCAGCCTGTTACATCAATTGGCAAAACCCGCCGTAATTTTGCGGCAAGACCATCGGATACAACCGATTGGCCGGAATAGTGTCGATACTCGAAAGGAAGTCTGCTTAATGGCAACCGCTGAAGAAGCACAATTTACCACCGGCGAAAACTTCGCCGACCTGCTGGCCGAAACCCTTGGCTCGGAAGACGAGGGATTTGTTGGCCGCGTGATGACCGGTACGGTCGTCAAGAAAACCGACGATGATGCGATCGTTGACGTTGGTTTGAAATCTGAAGGCCGCGTACCGCTGAAAGAATTTGGTGCTGGTGAAGTCAGCATCGGTGACACCGTTGACGTTTACGTTGACCGTTACGAAAACAAAGACGGCCTGATCGTCCTGTCGCGTGAAAAAGCCCGTCGTGAAGAAGCCTGGGTTGAACTTGAAAAGCAGTTCAACGATGGCAAGCGCGTCGATGGCACCATTTTTGGTCGCGTCAAGGGTGGTTTCACTGTTGATCTGTCAGGCGCCGTGGCATTCCTGCCGGGCAGCCAGGTTGACATCCGTCCGGTCCGTGACGTTACCCCGCTGATGAACAACCCGCAGCCGTTCCAGATCCTGAAAATGGATCGTTCGCGCGGTAACATCGTGGTTTCGCGTCGTGCCGTTCTTGAAGAAACCCGTGCTGAACAGCGTGCAGAGCTGATCCAGAACCTCCAGGAAGGTCAGGTTCTTGACGGCGTTGTCAAAAACATCACCGATTACGGCGCATTCGTCGATCTGGGTGGCGTTGACGGCCTGTTGCACGTTACCGACATCGCCTGGAAACGTATCAACCACCCGTCTGAAGCTCTTCAGATCGGCCAGACCGTCAAGGTTCAGGTTATCCGTTTCAACAGCGAAACCCAGCGTATTTCGCTTGGCATGAAGCAGCTTGAAGCTGATCCGTGGGAAGGTGTTGAAGCCAAATACCCGGTCGGTTCCAAGTTTGAAGGCCGCGTTACCAACATCACCGATTACGGCGCATTCGTTGAGCTTGAAGCCGGTGTTGAAGGCCTGGTCCACGTTTCTGAAATGTCTTGGACCAAGAAAAACATCCACCCGGGCAAAATCGTTTCGACCTCGCAGGAAGTCGAAGTCATGGTCCTGGATGTTGACAGCCAGAAGCGCCGCATTTCGCTTGGTCTCAAGCAGTGTACCTCGAACCCGTGGGATGCTTTCCTTGCCGCTCATCCGGTTGGCTCGGAAATCGAAGGCGAAGTCAAGAACATCACCGAATTCGGTCTGTTCATTGGCCTGCTCGGCGGTATCGACGGTATGGCTCACCTGTCCGATCTCTCCTGGGATCGTCCGGGCGAAGAAGTCATCAAGGAATACAAGAAGGGCGACGTCGTCAAAGCCAAGGTTCTTGACGTTGACGTTGAAAAAGAACGCATCTCCCTGGGCATCAAACAGCTCAATGAAGATCCGTTCAAAGAAGCTGCTTCGGGTATCAAACGCGGTGACACCGTTACCTGCGAAATCATTGAAACCAATGACGGCGGCATCGAAGTTTCCGTTGGCGAAGGCGATCTGAAGGGCTTCATCCGCAAGGCTGAACTCGCACGTGATCGTTCGGACCAGCGTCCGGAACGTTTCGCTGTTGGCGAAAAAATCGACGCTCGCGTTGTTTCGGTTGATCGTAACTCGCGTAAGGTTTCTCTCTCGGTCAAGGCTCTGGAAGTCGCAGACGAGAAGAAAGCAATGGCGGATTACGGTTCGGCTGACAGCGGCGCATCGCTCGGGGATATCCTTGGTGAAGCTCTGCGTAAAAAACAGCAGGACGCTGAATAAGCATTTGGCGCTGAATAATTTGCCTCTCGGGGCGCAGAACGGGTCGTGCTTTGCACGGCCCGTTTTTGTTTGGTCTGATGTCGCATAAGCTGCAGAATATGCGTGCCGGTTTGGCAAGAACCTGCTGGCCGGGATAGAAGGCCGGGGGCCGTATGATCAGCGGGGGATTGGGGCAAATGTTGTGCAAAGGCGGTGCTTGTGTCGCGGGCTGAACGGCTGTTGGAACTGATGCAGCTTTTGCGCCATTACCGGCTTCCGGTGAGCGGGCGGGTTCTGGCATCCGAACTTGGTATCAGTTTACGGACCCTGTATCGCGATATCGCTGCCTTGCAGGCCCAGGGCGCGGTGATCGAGGGTGAGCCGGGGATTGGCTATGTTCTGCGGCCCGGCTTTATGTTGCCGCCGCTGATGTTTTCGGAAGAAGAAATCGAGGCGCTGATTTTGGGCACACGCTGGGTGACGCGCCATGCCGATAAAGATCTGGCAGTGGCCGCAGGGGACCTGATTGCCAAAGTGACGGCGGTTCTGCCATCGGATTTGCAGGGCCGGCTGGAAATATCGCCTTTATTTGTTGGAAGCCGATCCGATAACGAACCCAATATTGATGTGGCACGGATTCGCGATGCCATCCGGCGTGAGCATAAAATCTCTATCGCCTATCGTGACGAAAACGGTGCTGAGACCCGCCGGACACTGTGGCCGGTCGCCATTGGTTTTTTTGAACAGGCCCGCATTATCGCGGCATGGTGTGAAACCCGTCAGGCGTTTCGTCATTTCCGAACCGATCGGATTGTTTCAGTTGACGTGCTTGAGGTGCGCTATCCACAATCGCGCCGGGGCCTGCTGCAAAAATGGCGGCAGCAACAGGGCATTACATAAACATAGCCGGCTATTGCGCTTTTTTGAAACGCGGCCCGGGTCGTGTTTTTGAGCGGCCTTTGTTTGATGCTGCCAAAAACTGGCAGCATGTCAGGTTAGGGTTTCCCTGCATGCCATCAGCTTTGCTTCTGGTGGAGCTATCTCGTAAATATGTGAGGGAAATCAAATGCTTCAACCTTCCTATGTGCTGCTTTATGTCGCCAGTGTGCAGCAAAGTGCGGCTTTTTACCGGGACATTTTACAATGCGATCCGGTTGAGTCTTCGGCGACATTTGCGCTTTTTATTACGGAAAAGGGCCCCCGGTTTGGCCTGTGGGGGCGTGACGGAGTTGAACCGGCAGTCGACCCCGATGGTCATCCCGGATGCAGCGAAACCGGATTTCCGGTCGAAACCCGGGACATGGTGGATCGGCTATATGCGGGCTGGCGGGAAAAGGGGCTTGTGATATTGCAGTCGCCGGTCGAGATGGATTTTGGCTATACATTTGTTGCCGCCGACCCCGATGGTCACAGATTGCGCGTTTTTTGCCTCGATGACCCGAAGGCCTGAATTTGGGTGAAATTGCCCGGGGCGCACGCTGATGCGCCCCTTTTTTGTCATTTTGCGGTGCTATCTGCGGGCGGATCGTATTTTTTGCTTGCCAAGCAGGGGTAGAGTAACCATTTCAAAAGGCATGGTTTTTGTTTTCTTTCAGTGAGGTAGTAGGACCGCGATGGCCCTTGATGCCGATTTCATTCTTGATCGACGCCGCTTGAAACGATCCATCCTGCGCTGGCGTGTCCTCGCCGGTGTGGCCGTGGTGATTGCCATTGTGGTGGGGCTGGCCCGCAGCGGTGTGTTTGATAGCGCGGTGGGGCCTTATATCGCCGAGGTCACGGTGGAAGGCGTCATTGCCAGTGATCCGCTGTTCCTTGAGGCCCTGGACCGCCTGGAAAAAGATGATAGTGCGGTCGGCGTGATTGTTCATATCGACAGCCCCGGTGGCACAATGGTGGGCGGCGAGGAACTTTACGAATCGCTGCGCCGGATTGGTAAAACCCGGCCCATTGTTGCCGAGATGGGCACAGTGGCGGCATCGGGCGGATATATGACGGCGATTGCGGCGGACCATATTCTGGCCCATCGCGGGACGATTACCGGCTCCATCGGGGTGATTTTTCAGTCGATGAATGTGACCGGCGCGCTTGAAAAACTCGGTGTCGAACCTGTCACGGTAAAAAGTGCCCCGCTCAAGGCGGCACCAAACCCGTTTGAACCGACTACGGAACAGGCCCGCGATGTGATGAAAGGCCTGATTTCTGACATGTTTAACGTGTTTGTCAGCATGGTTGCAGAACGTCGTGACATGACAGTCGAACAGGTAAAGACGCTGGCGGATGGCCGGGTTTATACCGGTCAGCAGGCCGTTGCCAATGGCCTGATTGACGCGATTGGTGGTCGTCGCGAGGCGCTGCAATGGCTGGAACAGCAGAAAGGCATCGCTTCTGATACGCCGGTGGTTCCCATGCAGGTTGAGGACCCTGAAAGCTCAATCGTCATGGATCTTTTTAAAGGCACGATCGGAAATGTGCTGCCATCTGAAGGGCTTAAACTTGACGGGTTGCTAACTGTCTGGCACCCTTAAAGAAAGTGCCGACTTTCCAAGCGTTAACCTGAAGTTGACTTCCCACAACTGTGTAATCGAACTGGATGGGGCTTGAATATGACGAAATCAGAACTGATCGCCCGGTTGGCCGAACTGAATCCGCATTTGTACCAGCGGGATGTGGAACGGATTGTTGCCACCATTTTCGATGAAATCACCGAGGCACTGGCACGCGGCGATCGGGTCGAATTGCGGGGATTTGGCGCTTTTTCTGTCAAGGAACGTGAATCGCGCGTCGGGCGGAACCCGCGCACGGGTGAAGCTGTTCCTGTCAGTGAAAAACGTGTTCCCTATTTTAAAACCGGCAAACAATTGCGTGAACGGTTAAACTGATACTGGCTTAAGGCGCAGGCCAGTTGCGGGTGGCTTCGCACGTTGCGGGCTGTATGAACCAACTTGCCAAAAATTCGGACTCGCCGGTTCTTTATCTGGTGAAGCTTGTTTTCGGAAAAATCGGGACTGACCTTTGCCGCCCTTCGTTTGCTGTGATGGGCGGATAAGGTGTTCTTTGCCGGGCAAAACCATGTTTGTCGGTTCAGGTAACGTTACCAGTGCCGGGTTTACGTGGTTTAGGGTTTGTGCGTGTCGTGCATGGACCATTATTCATTATGGTGCCGCTTCCCGATCAGGTTGATATTGCCTGTTGGGGGTGACGCAGCCTTTCCGACAGGATAAAATCAGGTGGCAGACCGATGATGGCCGCGATTACGGGTGGGGAAGATCCCCGCTGTCAGACATCGCAACGCCGGAAAGCAGGAGGTAGATTTGCGCGTTCTTTACTGGATCATCGCCATTCCCTTGACGATTGTGATTACGGTTTTTGCCGTTGCCAACCGTCAGGCGACGACCCTGTCGCTATGGCCCTTACCCTTTGAAATGGATCTGCCGCTTTTTGTGCCGGTCTTGGGGGCGTTGTTGCTGGGGCTTTTGATCGGATTGCTGTTTGAATGGCTTTTGACCGGTAAACATCGCCGTGCGAACCGCAAAATGGAATCCGAACTTTCCCGCCTGCGTCGCGAGAAGGAAGCCGCACGCGAACAGGAACGTGCCGCCATTGCCAGCCAAAAACAGGCCGGGCAGCCGCCGATGGTGGATGCACAATCCAAAGCCGATACAACCAATAGTGCCCCTGTTCAGCCTGCCGGCGTTTAAACCGATAAGGTGTGTTTTGCCGTCCCTGTTTCCGGATGGCCGGGCCGTACAGCATAAAACAGGCAGTCCTTGAACGCGGGGGCTGCCTTTTGTTGTCTGGAATGGCAAAAGGCGGGCAATAAGGAATGGTTTTTGGCTTCCGAATCGACTAAAGCCTGTTCACCTGATCCATGCGGGGCCGGTTTGCGAAGGCTGCGGGGATAAGGGCTGATTTTCAGGTGCATTGGGTATGGAAATGTCGTGTGGCATTGCCTTTTTGCGTCTGGTTGCCGGTTGGTCCGAATCCTGTGTGCCGCGTTTGATGTGCTAGCCCGGATAGGATCATTTATATGCCAACCGGAGGATGCCATGACCGCCCAGAATTCCCAGATTGCTGCGAAGGACCGGATTTTTTGCGCCATCGATACCACTGATCTTGATCATGCGATTGATTTGGCAACCCGGTTATCGGGCGTGATTGGCGGGGCAAAACTGGGCAAGGAATTTTTCGCCGCCCACGGCCCGCAGGGGGTGAAGGCGGTTGCAGCAGCCGGGATGCCGGTTTTCCTTGATGTGAAATACCACGATATTCCCAATACGGTGGCCGGGGCCATTCGTGCGGTAACACCGTTGGGCCTTCGGATTGTCAATGTGCATGCCGCTGGCGGGCAGGAAATGATGAAACGTGCCGGCGAGGCCGCCCGTGAAGCAGCGGATAAAGCCGGTGTGGCCGCCCCCTGGGTGATTGCCGTCACCATCCTGACCAGCCTGGATGAAAATGACCTCGACGAGATTGGCCTGCGTGGCCCGTTAAGCGAGCGGGTGGTGAAAATGGCCGAATTGACGCAAAAATCCGGCCTGGATGGCATTGTGTGTTCGGCTCAGGAAATTGAGCCGGTGCGCGCAGCTTGCGGCCCCGATTTCAAATTGATCACGCCAGGCATTCGCCCCGCCTGGGCCAGCAGCGATGACCAGAAACGCATTGTCACCCCGCGTGATGCCGTGGCTCGTGGCTCCGACGTGCTGGTGATTGGCCGCCCGATTACCAAGGCCGATGACCCGGTGGCCGCCGCCCAACGCATTGTGGACGAACTGGCATAACCGGCCTGATCCTGATTGCCGGTCGGTGTTTTCGCCCCCGATAACAGGGCGGATGAACAGCCAAAGATTTGATTGAATTCTATGCCAGGCCCGCCTTTATTGTGCGGGCCTGTTCTTTGGCAAAGGTCGGGATGTTGGCAGGCGTAATGATCTGGATGTCGCTGGCAGGGGCTATTGCCCCGTGCGGAAGCAGGCCATGCCAGGCCATCAGGTGATGGCAGGCGGTGCGCATGTCCTGGCGTAAATCATGATGCAGCACGGCGGTCAGTTTGCCCTGCTGTAACAGGGTGATGTTTTCGGCATCAAGGTCGTGGGCGATGTAAATGGCAGGGGATATGCCGTGATCGGCCAGGGTGTTTAAAATGGCCCGGTTGCCCCCGCCCATCGAATAGACGGCGGCAATATCGCCGGTTTGGCCGATGATGGCTTCCACCCGGTGGGCTGTGTCATGGTCCAGTCCCGCGCCACCACTGGCATCAATAATCTCTCGTTGGGGGGCCAGTCTGGTCAATGCTGCGATAAAACCTTCCTTGCGGGCTTCTTCACCGCGAAAGCGTTCATTGCTAAGTGTGATCAGAATGGCACCTTTATTGGACGTGCCCGCCAGAAAATGATGCACCAGATAAGCCGCCGTTTCGCCGGCTGCTTCATTATCAGCCCCGGCATAGGCGATTTGCCCGGCGTCGGGAATATCGGTGAAAATGGTCAGCACCGGGATGTTTCGGTCGTGCAACATGGACAGGGCATGGCGAATATCGGGCTGGTCCTGCGCCTTGAGCACCACGCCCTGGCTGCCCCGTTTGGCAATCCGCGCAAGAATGGCAACCACATCGCCCGGGCGCATGCGTTCCTGCATCATATAGCGCGGACGGATTACCGCCGGGTGCAGGCTGGGAAGTTCCGCCTCCAGGGCTGTGCGGATGGCGTTGCTAAAACGGGTGGGGGCCTCGACCACGACATCAATGAACAATCGTCGCCCGCGTGCGGCAAGTTGTCCTTCCTGGCGGGTCAGTTCCTCTATGGCATCGCGGACCCGGCGACGGGTTTGGGCGCTGACATTGGGGCGGTCATTTAATACCCGGTCAATCGTGGCGGTGCTCAGGCCGGATTGTCGGGCGATTTCCTTGACGGGGAAACGATGGGTCATGGTGTCTTTTCCTTTGTTGATGTATTTTTGATGGATTCCAATTCCCCAGGCAAAGCATTTTCGCTCTAGCATTCCGGTATGGGCGGGCATTTCAACGATCCGCCGTGATCAGGAGGAAAAAGCCATGCCATCCCGTCAACCGAAATCGAACACGTACCCTGAACTCCATTCTTATCCGGTCACCGGGCGAGAAGAGGCCGCGCATGGCGCGGGATATTACCGCGAGGCGGCATGTTCCACGGATGACCTGTTGCCCTTCATTAACCGGGAAACCCGGGCTGAAGATGTGCCCCATGCCCGTGAAATCCTGCGGAATGTGCCGGTTTATGATGGCGATGCGCTACGCCAAATCATGACCCGGCAGGATCAACGCCGTGCGGTGATGGCGGAATGGGCCAGGGTGATGCTGGGCGGGGCGGGTGTGTTGGTGATCAAGGCCGCCTATGCTGATTGCAGCGTCCTTGATGACGCAACTCGGACTTATCTGGATATTATTGCCGATGAAAAGGCGGCCAATGGCACTGCCGCGGACCATTTTGCCAAGGCGGGGGCCAATGACCGCATTTGGAATTCGGCGCAAAAACTGTGTTTGTGTGCGCCGGATGTGTTTGCCCGCTATTTTGGCAATCCGGTGATCGATATGGTGTGTGAGGCCTGGCTTGGCCCGTGTTACCAGATGACGGCACAGGTCAATCTGGTGCGGCCGGGCGGGCAGGCACAGCAGGTGCATCGCGATTATCATTTGGGGTTCCAAACTGCTGAAATGTGCGAAAAATTCCCCGCCCATGTGCATCATCTTTCTCCGGTATTAACGCTTCAGGGCGCGGTGGCGCATTGTGATATGCCCCTTGAAAGCGGGCCGACATTGTTGCTGCCTTTTTCGCAGCTTTATCGTGAAGGCTATATGGCGTGGCGTCGCCAGGATTTCCGCAATCTGTTTCATGCGCGCCATGTGCAATTGCCGCTGGTAAAAGGCGATGCGCTGTTTTTTAACCCGGCCCTGTTCCATGCAGCAGGCCGCAATAGCAGCCAGAATATCCAGCGGATGGCGAATTTATTGCAGGTTTCGTCGGCTTATGGGCGGGCAATGGAATCGCTGGACCGTATTGCCATGTGCAAGGCGGTTTATCCGGTCCTTCGTGCCATGCAGGCCAGGGGGACGATGACAGAAGCCGAACAGGCCGCCGCGATTGCCGCCTGTGCCGAGGGGTATTCCTTTCCAACCAACCTCGATACCGATCCGCCCGTGGGCGGGTTGGCACCGGAAACACAAAACCAGCTTTTTCATCGCGCCCTAGGCGATGGCCTGACGGCGGATCAATTCAACAGTGCCCTTGATGCCCTGTGTGGGCGACAGATGCCATAATGCACCGGTTTTGGGCAGCGGCAGTATGCAAGTCAAACCGCAGGGCAATGATCAATTTTCGGGCAGGCCCGCGATATTTGCCAAAATCGCATAGATTCTATGCGTAGAAAGCGATAGTTCCCGGCATCGTTTACAGGCAGTTTTGAATCGGTTCAGATCATGTTCTGGAAGTGCGGTGCCTGCTGGATGCAGGGCACCGCCTTTTTTGATTTTATGCCGCTTTTGCCGCCAACGTAACGGGTGCCCCATGTCCTTTGCTCATTCCCGCCAGGCTTTTTTGGCCCGTTTGCCCATTCTGGCGCTGGCAATGGCGTCCTTTGGAATCGGGACGACGGAATTTGTCATTATGGGGCTGCTGCCCGATGTGGCTGCTGATTTGGGGGTTAGCATCCCCAGTGCCGGGTTGTTGGTGACGGGTTATGCGTTAGGTGTGACCTTTGGCTCGCCCTTTTTGGCGGTGGCAACGGCAAAAATGGAACGCCGCCGGGTTTTGCTGTTTTTGGTGTCGCTGTTTTTGCTGGGCAATGTACTGTGCGCGATTGCGCCCAATTACAGCCTGCTGATGGTGGCGCGTGTGATTACCGCGCTGGGGCATGGCGCATTTTTTGGTCTTGGCTCGGTCGTGGCGGCTGGGTTGGTACCGCCGCATAAACGGGTGCAGGCTGTCGCCCTGATGTTTTCTGGCCTCACACTGGCCAATGTTTTGGGCGTGCCATTTGGCACGGCAATGGGTCAGGCATTGGGTTGGCGCTCTACCTTTTGGGCGGTGGTTGCCATTGGGGTGGTGGCCTTTATTGCGCTTTATCTGTTTGTACCGCGCAACATCAAGGCAGAGCGGACCAGTTTTATGGCCGAAGCCCGCGCACTTGGCAAAATGCAGGTTTTGCTGGCAATGGCGCTCAGCGTTTTGGCATCGGCCAGCCTGTTTAGTGTTTTTACCTATATCACCCCGATTTTAACCGATGTCACTGGCGTTTCGCCGCAAAATGTAACGGTGGTTTTGCTGCTGTTTGGCGTGGGGCTGACGGTGGGCAATTTCATTGGTGGCCGCCTGGGCGACTGGCGGTTGATGCCCGCCATTATCATCACGCTGGTGGCGTTGGTGCTGGTTTTGATGATGCTGACGGAAACCATCTATCAGGTGTGGCCGGCCATTATATCCCTGTTTATTTGGGGGGTGGTGATGTTTGCCCTGGTGTCACCCTTGCAAATTCGCGTGGTGAATGAAGCAACAGGGGCGCCGAATTTGGCATCTACCATTAATCAGGGGGCCTTTAACCTTGGCAATGCGGGCGGCGCGTGGCTGGGGGGCCTCGCGATTAATGCCGGTATCGGTTATGCCCAAATTCCCTGGATTGGCGCATTGATTGCAGTGGCAGCCCTGATGCTGGCGGTTTTTTCCTATTTGATGGACCGTAAAACCGAAATCGACCCGCAAGCGGCCATTGGCGCGTAAGCAAGCATGCTTTCAGCCTTGTTGTGCCTTTGACGGGGGTGTTGGGCAGGCAAACGAAAATGGCCCGCGGCAGATTAAATGCCCGGGCCATTTTGTTTGGCTGAATACTTGCGAAAAGCTGAAACGGGGGGGATGGTCGTTAGCAGAATGCCAGCCCAACCGCGCGAAACGACGCGCCGATTTGGTCGCCATATTGGTCAATGATCAGTTTGATCGAAATGGCGATGGAGACAAAAACCAGCAGCGGGCGAACCAGCCGCGCACCGACCTTCATCACCATATGCGAGCCCAGCGTTGCCCCGATCACCTGGCCAACCGCCATTGCCAGGCCAATTTCCCAGACGACTTCGCCGCCGACAATAAAGGTTGCCAGGGAGGCGACATTGGCGGTGAAGTTTAAAACCTTGGTGTGCGCGGTGGCTTTGGTCAGGTTGTAGCCCAGCAGGGCGACAAAGGCGATGGAGAAGAAAGACCCGGTACCGGGACCAAAAAAGCCGTCATAAAAACCAATGCCAAAACCGGCAGTAAAGGCAAATAGGGTTTTGCCGATTTTTTGCTGGGCATCAATGTCGCTGGCGCGCGGGGAAAACAGGAAATACAGGGCAATCGCAATCAAAAGACCCGGCAGCAGCGTCATCAACAGGCCAGGATCGAGCATCTGAATCAGGGTGGTGCCCAATATCGAACCCAGCAGGGTCAGGATAATGGCCAGCCCCATTTCACGTGGATTGACCAGGCCGCGCCGGGCGAAATTAAGGGCAGCGGAAAAACTGCCACAACTGCTTTGCAATTTGTTGGTTGCCAGGGCCTGGGTGGGGGTGATGCCGGCCCATAACAGGGCGGGAATGCAAATAAGGCCGCCACCCCCGGCAATTGAATCCACAAACCCGGCAATCAGGGCCACGGCAAACATGATCATTAAAAGATCGACACCAAATTCCATGCGTATATTCCGCCAATAAAAGCTATAAACTTTGAAACAGGGTCAGCATAAGCCATTCTGTTTTTTGTGCTATTTATAATTTGTCATCGTAACAATCTGGCATTTGTGCCTGTTGCCGATTACATAGTGGGTCCTATTGATCCCCAACGCCGTGACGAGGTTGTGATGCCTGAATTGCCAGAAGTGGAAACAGTTTGTCGGGGGCTTGCCCCGGTTATGGAAGGGCGGGTTCTGGCTTCGGTCGTACAGCGGCGCCCCAACCTGCGCACCCCGTTTCCCGAAGATTTTGTCGCAAAGCTGACAGGGCGGCGCGTGGATCAACTGACCCGGCGGGCCAAATATGTGTTGGTTTACCTTGATGACGGGCAGGTGTTGCTGGTGCATTTGGGCATGTCGGGCCGCATGACGGTGATTGAACCGCAAAATGACGTCGATATGCCCGAGGCAGGCAAGCATGACCATGTGGATTTTGTCATGGATAGCGGCGTTTTGGTGCGTTTTAACGACCCGCGCCGGTTTGGCCTGATGGCGTTAACCAACGTAGATGCGCTGCCCAATCATCCGATGCTGGCAGGTATTGGCCCGGAACCTTTGGGCAACCAGTTTAATACCACCATGCTGGCCGAGGCCCTTGCCAAACGCAAAAGCCCGATTAAAACCACGCTGCTCGATCAGCGGCTGGTGGCCGGGCTTGGCAATATATATGTCTGCGAAGCCCTGTTTCGATCCCGGATTGATCCGTTGCGCCTGTCAAACAGCCTGACGCGCGACGAAATTGACCTGCTGTATCGTGAGATTCGCATGGTACTGGAAGATGCCATTCGCGCCGGTGGGTCATCCCTGCGCGATCATCGTCAGGCCAATGGCGAATTGGGTTATTTCCAGCATAACTTCCGTATTTATGGCCGCGAGGGTGAACCCTGTATCACCCCGGATTGTGATGGCACCGTGGGCCGTCTGGTGCAGGGCGGGCGTTCGACCTTTTATTGCCCGCTTTGCCAGCATTAGGGACTGATCCTGGCTTTATGCGGTGCGCCACGGGATGTACCGTTGTTTCAAAACCTTCGCTACGTTTGCAGTTGGCTTTGCAGGACTGCTTTAACGGGTGGCCTTGTGGGGTGTTTCTTGCCTCGTGGGTATAAAATCGGTAAAACAGTATGTAATTATGGTTTCAGGCGGTGGATTGGTCAAAACCGGTCGAAACATCGTCATTTGAAAGGGATATTCCATGACTTACGAAAACATCCTGGCCGAAGTTAAGGGCAATGTCGGCCTGATCACGTTGAACCGTCCCAAGGCATTGAATGCCCTTTGCGATGCCCTGATTGCCGATTTGGCTGCGGCCTTGGATGAATTCGAGGATGACGAATCGGTTCGGGCCATTGTCATTACCGGGTCGGAAAAGGCCTTTGCTGCCGGGGCCGACATCAAGGAAATGATCGATCGCGATTATATGGATGTTTATAAAGCCGACTTTATCACCAAAGGCTGGACCCGGATGGCGGCCTGCCGCAAGCCGACCATCGCCGCGGTCAGCGGATTCGCCCTGGGCGGTGGCTGTGAACTTGCCATGAGCTGCGATATCATGATTGCGGCCGATACCGCAAAGTTTGGTCAGCCGGAAATCACCATTGGCACGATTCCCGGTGCCGGCGGCACCCAGCGTTTGACCCGTGCCATTGGCAAGGCCAAGGCAATGGAAATGTGCCTGACCGGGCGCATGATGGATGCCGAAGAAGCCGAGCGTTCCGGCCTTGTGGCCCGTGTTGTTCCCGCCGACTCGCTCATGGATGAGGCGATGAAACTGGCGGAAAAGATTGCCTCCTTCTCGGCCCCGGTGGCGATGAAGGTGAAGGAAAGTGTCAATAAGGCCTTTGAAATGACCCTGGCCGAAGGCCTGATGTTTGAACGCCGCGAGTTCCATTCGACCTTTGCGCTGGAAGACCGGGCCGAGGGCATGAAGGCCTTTGGCGAAAAACGCAAACCCGAATTCAAGCATCGCTGATGCCGGTTTGCCGCGAGATTCGGTCAATCGACTCGGAAAGCGCGGAAAAACGCGGATAATAGCGGTATCGGGGGTTGACGGCTTGTTGGCAGGGAGCTATAAGCCGCGCTCCGAATTACGTAACATTTTTGTTTTAAGAGACAGGTTCGCAATGGCTCATCATAAATCGGCCAAGAAGCGCATTCGCCGGAATGAAACTCGCGCCGCAGTTAACGGTGCGCGTATCAGCCGCATTCGCACCTTCGTCAAGAAGGTCGAAACCGCGCTGCAAGCTGGCGACAAGGATGCCGCTCTGGCTGCGTTTAAAGTTGCCGAGCCGGAACTGGCGCGTGGTGCGCAGCTCGGTGTTCTGCACAAAAACACCGTCGCTCGCAAAGTTTCGCGTTTGTCCGCTCGCGTCAAAGCGCTTTAATTTTATCCTTCGGGATGGCGAGTCGAAGGCCGCGTTTCTTGCGCGGCCTTTTCGCTGCCGGAATTCCAGGAATTCACCTTTCGTTCTTTGGTTGCGAAAGTGAAAAAGTCCCGCAATTCCGCGAACGTTTTGGGGGCGAAATCCTTTTAACGTTCTGTTAAAGATCGCCTTGCCTGATGCGGGACGCATCAGTACAGTGTTTCGACTTCGATCGCGGTTCCATATCGCGACTAATGAAGAATGAAAAACAAGGGCGCGAGTACGCTTCCATTTTCTAGTAGCAAGACGGGCGTGTTGGTCAGTTTTCGGTCAACGCGGCAATGCTTTGTATTTTGTCGTGTCCGGCAGTGCGTTTGGAAACTGGCGTCGGGATTTTAGTCAATAGCGGGGAAAGGTCTTGAAAGTGCAGCACGCCTTAAGGGGAGCACCATTTGGCGCTGATAACTCAGGGAGCAAGACTCCCGGTCGCCAGCAGGCCGCACTCGAAGATCATGTCATGACCACCTGGAAGATTGTTCGCGAAAAACTGCGT
Organism: Thalassospira sp. TSL5-1; assembly: GCF_001907695.1. Classification (NCBI taxonomy): domain Bacteria; kingdom Pseudomonadati; phylum Pseudomonadota; class Alphaproteobacteria; order Rhodospirillales; family Thalassospiraceae; genus Thalassospira; species Thalassospira sp. TSL5-1. The sequence continues at coordinate 165,335 of NZ_KV880641.1, read as the reverse complement.
AGCGAGTTTGGCGCTACGGCATATCGATACTGGCTTGATCCAGTTGCCCTGATCACGGTTGAGGCCGGTGTGGCCCGCCTTGGCGCACCCAATCGGGCGATGCGCGACTGGGTCTCTCAGCATTATCTGGATCGCATCCAGGCCTTTTGGCATGCCGAAGATCCCAATGTTCATTTTGTCGAGGTGGTGGTAGCCGCCCCGGATTCGGGTAGCGATTCTTCTGCCTCTTCCTCCGCTTCCGCATCCTCTGCCGCGCCGCGGCCGGTCTCGACAAACCCGGAGGGGAGCCGTGCCCCTTCCTATAATGAACCGGCAAAGCAGCATCCGCGTTATACCGCCGAGAATTATGATGCTCCGGGCAGCCGTAAGGCGCCGTGTCATCCGGCCCCGGTTTCAAACGGCTTTCAGTCGGCATCGTCTGCCGGGCGGGGGGCGATTGGCAGCATGTCCGATGATGGCATCAGTGCCGCCCTGGACCCGCGTTATACCTTTGATAATTTCGTGATCGGCAAGCCGAACGAATTTGCCTATGCCGCCGCCCGCCGTCTGGCCGAGGCCGAGTCCGTTCCGTTCAATCCGCTGTTTTTGTATGGTGGTGTTGGTCTGGGTAAAACCCACCTGATGCACGCCATTGCCTGGCATATTCGCCGCACCCAGCCGCACCGCACGGTGATTTACCTGTCGGCTGAAAAATTCATGTATCGTTTTATTCGGGCGCTGCGCGATAAAAACACCGTGGATTTCAAGGACCAGTTCCGGTCGGTCGATGTGCTGATGGTCGATGACGTACAGTTTATTTCCGGCAAGGATTCCACCCAGGAAGAATTTTTCCATACCTTTAATGCGCTGGTGGATCAGGGCCGTCAGATCATTGTTTCGGCCGATAAATCGCCCTCCGACCTTGAAGATATTGAAGAGCGTTTGCGTTCCCGTCTGGGGTCGGGCCTGGTGGCGGATATTCACGCCACCACCTATGAGCTGCGTTTGGGGATTCTCGAATCCAAGGCCGAACGCCAGCGCGTGGAACTGCCGCAGCGGGTGATGGAATTTCTGGCCCACAAGATTACGGCGAACGTTCGTGAACTTGAAGGGGCGCTTAACCGTGTGATCGCCCATTCCCAGCTTGTCGGTCGCGAGATTGGCCTGGAGATGGTGCAGGATGTTTTGCACGATGTGCTGCGTGCCTCCGAACGCCGGGTTACGATTGAAGAAATTCAAAAACGCGTGGCGGAGCATTTCAATATCAAGGTGTCCGACATGCACTCTGCCCGCCGGGCCCGTGCGGTGGCCCGTCCGCGCCAGGTGGCGATGTATCTGTCAAAGCAGCTGACCACGCATTCCCTGCCGGAAATTGGCCGTAAATTTGGCGGGCGTGACCATACCACGGTGATGCACGCGGTACGCAAGGTCGAGGAACTGCACAAGGCGGATCCGTCTTTGTCCGAAGATATCGATTTGCTGCGTCGTATGCTGGAAAGCTGACCGGATGGCGCGACTGTGATTCGCTTAAAAAACGGCAATTGGCCAGATCAGGCTGATTGCCGTTTTTATTTGAGTGATTTCGGCGTTGTGATTGCGTTTTTTGCCTATGTGCGGGGTAATTTTCGGGCGGCTTTATTGTGGTTTGGCGTGCTGAAAGCCGCAGAAAACCGCGCCTGTGATTTCTGCGCGTTTTTAAAGGCTCGACTCCTTTCAATCGCTTGGTTTTTTGCACTAAAAATCCTTCGGTTTTGGGACTGCCATGTTATAATGCGCCCAACCCAGCCAAAAGGGGTGGGGGTAAGTCGAAAAAATGAATAAAAATCAATTCATTAAGTAACTGCAGACAGACGGATAGGACGGGCATGAAGCTGACCATCGAACGCGCGGCTCTGTTAAAATCTCTCACACATGTTCAAAGTGTGGTCGAACGGCGCAACACCATTCCGATTCTGTCCAATATCCTGCTGCGGGCCGAAGAAAATACCCTGTCGCTGACCGCAACCGATATGGACCTGGAAGTTATCGAAACCACCACGGCGGAAGTTTCCGAACCCGGTGCAACGACAACACCTGCGCACACCCTTTATGAAATCGTGCGCAAATTGCCCGAGGGTTCCCAGGTGCAAATCACCCTTGAGCCGGGGGCGGGTCGCCTGACCCTTTCGGCGGGGCGCTCAAAATTCAATCTTGCCGTTCTGCCGGTTGATGATTTCCCGGTGATGTCTGGTGGCGACCTTCCGGTCAGCTTTGGTTTGGCGGCTGCCGAACTGCGCGGTTTGATTGACCGTGCCGAATTTGCCATTTCCACCGAAGAAACCCGTTATTACCTGAACGGGATTTATTTCCATGCCGCCGATGCCGAAGGTACCAAGATTTTGCGTGCCGTTGCCACCGACGGACACCGCCTGGCCCGCATCGAAGCCCCGCTGCCTGATGGCGCGGAAAACATGCCGGGCGTGATTGTGCCGCGCAAAACCGTTGGCGAATTGCGCAAGCTGATTGATGAAACCGGCGAAGCCGTGGATATTGCCCTGTCGGATACCAAAATCCGCTTTGGTTTTGGCAAGGCGGTTCTGACGTCCAAGCTGATTGACGGCACCTTCCCGGATTACGAACGTGTTATTCCGGCGGGCAATGACAAAAGCCTGGATCTGGAATGCAAGCCTTTTGCCGATGCGGTTGACCGTGTTTCGGCGATTTCGATTGAAAAATCCCGTGCGGTTAAGGTTGTCATGTCTGGCAACACCCTGACCCTTTCGGCCTCCAGCCCGGAACACGGCACGGCATCGGAAGAACTTGAAATCAATTACGATTCCGATGACATCGAAATCGGTTTCAACTCCCGTTATCTTCTCGACATTGCCAAGCAGGTCAAGGGCGATACGCTTAACCTTCTGATGTCTGACGGGCAGTCGCCGACCATTCTGCGCGATACCGATGACCTGTCGGCATTGTATGTCCTGATGCCGATGCGCGTCTGACCCGCGATTTCCTTGTTGTGGCTTTCCTTGCCCATAATCATGACCGGCAAGACGGTGCGCCCATGATAATACACCGTCTTGCTGTTTCCCGTCTCGATCTTGGCGATTTTCGCTGCTATGCCCGGCTGCGCCTGGATATCGACGCCGGGCCGGTGGTTTTGACCGGACCAAACGGGGCGGGGAAAACCAACCTTTTGGAAGCCGTGTCGCTTTTGGCCCCGGGCAGCGGGTTGCGGCGGGCAAAATTGGGTGAAATCAGCCGCAATGTGCCACCCACCGATGATGGTGCCTTGAGGGCCTGGGCGGTAAGTGCCCAGCTTGAAACGCCAGACGGGCAATATCAGGTGGGTTCTGGACTGGACCCGTTGGCCTTGCGCCAGGGACGTGAACGCCGGGCGGTTAAAATTGATGGCGAAGCCCAGCGCGGGCAGGCGGCCCTGAGCCGGGTTTGTGCCGCGGTTTGGCTGACACCGCAAATGGACCGGCTGTTTTTGGATGGGCCATCGGCCCGTCGGCGGTTTTTGGATCGGCTGGTATACGGCCTGGACCCGGACCATAGCAGCCGTGTTGCCGCATTCGAGCATGGCCTGCGCAGCCGGGCCAAACTGTTGAAGGCCGGCAAGGCGGATGACAAATGGCTTAATGCCATCGAGGATTCGATGGTGCGCCACGGCATTGCCGTTGTGGTGGCCCGTGCAGATTTGCTTGAACGTCTGGTGCGGGCCGGGACAATGGCGGTTGGGGCGTTTCCGGCAGCACGTCTGGCGCTGGCGGGGGACCTTGAAAACTGGCTGGAGAAATTTCCGGCTGTTGAGGTTGAAGACCGCATGCGGGCTGCCCTGCGCGACGGGCGGGAACGTGATGCGATGTATGGAGGTGCCGCTGTCGGGCCGCAAAGAAGCGATCTGATGGTGTGGCATGAAGCGAAAAACCAGCCCGCGGCACAATGCTCGACGGGCGAACAAAAGGCGCTTTTGCTGTCAATCGTGATGGCAAATACGCGCCTGCAAAGCCGGGCCCGGGGTGCGGGTCCGCTTTTGTTGCTAGATGAAGTGGTCGCCCATCTTGATGCCGAAAGGCGGGGGGACCTCTTTGACGAAATCGTGGCGCTTGGCGTTCAGGCCTGGATGACAGGTACGGACCGGGCGCTTTTTAATGGTCTGATCGGGCGTGCGCAGTTTTTAAGGGTCGAAGAGGCCCGCGTAACACCCGATGAGATTTGATCTGTGACTGCCGAGGTTGTGACGCTATGACCAACGAAACAGAAGCCCCGATTGCTGCCGGAATTGACCCGGAAGAATACGGTGCCGAATCCATCAAGGTCCTGAAGGGCCTGGAAGCGGTGCGCAAGCGGCCGGGCATGTATATCGGGGATACCGATGACGGAACCGGTCTGCATCACATGATCTATGAGGTGGTTGATAACGCCATTGACGAAGCCCTGGCCGGTCATTGCGACCTGGTGCTGGTGCAGCTCAATGGCGATGGGTCGGCAACGATTCGTGACAATGGCCGTGGTATTCCGACCGACATCCACAGGGAAGAAGGCGTTTCGGCGGCCGAGGTCATCATGACCCAACTGCATGCCGGTGGTAAGTTTGACCAGAATTCCTACAAGGTTTCCGGTGGTTTGCACGGTGTGGGTATTTCGGTGGTGAATGCTCTGTCCACCTTGCTGAAATTGCGCATCTGGCGCAACGGCAAGGAACATTACATGGAATTTTCCGGGGGGGATGCGGTTAAGCCGCTTGAAGTGGTGGGCGATGCGCCGATCATGGAAGATGGTAAACCGCTGACCGGGACGGAAGTGACCTTCTATCCCGATGCCGAAATTTTCACCATGACCGAATTTAACCTGCCGACCCTTGAGCATCGCTTGCGGGAACTGGCATTTTTGAATTCCGGCGTGTTCCTGACCCTGCGCGATGAACGCAGCAGCGAGCCGACCGAAATCAAATTGCATTATGAAGGCGGGATTCGGGCGTTTGTTGAATATCTCGACCGTTCCAAAACCCGGCAGATCGAAGAACCGATCAGCATTGTTGGTGAAAGAGAGGGCATTACCGTTGAAGTTTCGCTGCAATGGAATGACAGCTATCACGAAACCACACTGTGTTTTACCAACAACATTCCCCAGCGCGATGGCGGTACGCATATGGCCGGTTTCCGTGCCGCGCTGACCCGCCAGATCAACAATTACGCCCAGGAAAGCGGGATTGCCAAAAAGGAAAAGGTTGCCTTGTCGGGTGATGATGCCCGCGAAGGTCTGACCTGCGTTATTTCCGTCAAGGTGCCAGACCCGAAATTCTCGTCCCAGACCAAGGACAAGCTGGTGTCGTCCGAAGTGCGCCCGGTTGTGGAAAATGTCGTGAATGACAAGCTTTCACAGTGGCTGGAAGAGCACCCGCAGGATGCCCGCAAGATTGTTGGCAAGGTTGTTGAGGCGGCCACCGCCCGCGAAGCCGCGCGCAAGGCTCGCGAACTGACCCGCCGTAAAGGGGCGCTTGATATTTCATCCCTTCCCGGCAAACTTGCCGATTGCCAGGAACGCGATGCGTCCAAAGCCGAACTGTTCATCGTGGAGGGTGATTCCGCAGGTGGGTCGGCCAAGCAGGGGCGTGAACGTGGTTTTCAGGCGATTTTGCCATTGCGCGGTAAAATCCTGAACGTGGAACGTGCGCGTTTTGACAAGATGCTGTCGAGCCAGGAAATTGGCACGTTGATTACAGCACTTGGTACCGGCATTGGCCGGGATGATTTTAATATCGAAAAAATCCGCTATCACAAAATCATCATCATGACCGACGCCGACGTCGACGGTGCGCATATTCGCACACTGCTCTTGACGTTCTTTTATCGTCAGATGCCGGCATTGATCGAACGCGGTTATCTTTATATCGCCCAGCCGCCGCTTTACCGGGCCAAGCGGGGCAATTCTGTTCAGTATCTCAAGGGTGACCGCGAGATGGAACAGTATTTGACCGCGCAGGGCACCGAGGATGCGGTACTAACCCTTGCCAATGGCACCCAATATGCCGCAGCCGACCTTATTCGGATTGTCGAACTGGCGCGCAAGGCAAAGGGGCTGCTGGAACCGCTGTCGCTTAAACTGCCGATTTCGGTGTTGGAACAGGCCGTGTTGGCCGGGGCGCTTAACCCGGCACTACTTGATGATGATCAAAAACGTCTTGAGTCCGCCCAGACCCTGGCGACCCACCTTGATACCCTGGCCGAAGATTTTGACCGGGGCTGGAAAGGCGAGGCGCCGCTCGATCAGTTGGTGGTCTGGCGGATGATGCGTGGTGTTGAAGAACGCTATGTGATTGATGCCAATATCCTGCGTTCCGCCGAAAGCCGGGCTTTGGCCGGGCTGATTGGCGAACTGCGCGAGATCTTTGAAGAAGGATCGGAATTTGGTGCCAAAGACAAGGTCTGGAAAATTCACGGTCCGGTCGACCTGGTCAATGCGGTGATGGAATATGGCCGTCGCGGCATTGCGGTTCAGCGGTATAAAGGTCTGGGTGAAATGAACCCCGATCAGCTTTGGGAAACCACGCTCGACCCGAATGTTCGCTCGCTTTTGCAGGTGAAAGTCGAACATGCCGATGAAGCCGAAGAGGTCTTTTCGACCCTGATGGGCGACATTGTCGAACCCCGTCGTGATTTCATCCAAAGCAACGCGCTGAAAGTCGCCAATCTTGACGTTTGATGCGGAAGGAAACCTCTTGTGAGGTTTCTGCGATCTGCTGAATGTGATGGCCCTTTGCCATGTATGGTGAAGGGCCATTTTTTTGTTTGATGTGATGCCCGATATTGAGAGCTGAACAGATAGTTCAGCATCCATCAAAAGGCAGCGAGAGGTCACTTTGTATCGGGGATCGCAAGGTTTTAAGGTCATCGGGGCGATAATCGACATTATCAGTAAAGACCAATGTAACCGGTGCCAGAATGCCGGGATAAATCACCTTTGTGTCATCCAGCAGCAAAGATTGATGGGATTCGGGAAGGCGTCAGCCAGAGGGCAGTGATGCCACCGCAAGGGAGCCAATATACTGAAACGTCACGATTTACGCCAATATGCCGGTTTGACCTGGAGCATGGTGGTAATGGTCAGGGTCTGCTACCATTTATTAAGCCATTGAGCGTTTACTCGAAAAAGCAAAATAAACCGGCGATATAAGCGGATTGGGCAGATTGGGACGTGGACGAAAATAAACAGGCGAAAAAAAGCGGCGTTGCGGCCGCACAGGCGGCCGTCAAGGAAATTGAAGAACGGGAACGACGTGAAATTCGTCGCCGCAAAAGACGTATTATGCTGGCAATAACAGCCGTTATTTTGCTGCTATTGGCAGGTGGGGCGACTTTACTGACCTTATCGATTCGCAGTCAGCTTGATTTCAGCCGCAAGGCGGACCGCAGCCCCAGTGTGCAAATTGCCGATTTTGATGGCACCATCATGACAAATGTTCAGGGGCATTATAGTCAGGATGTGTCGCTTATAACCTTTCCCAAACGATTGCAGCACGTCTTTATTGCCGCAGCAGATCCTGGTTTTTATCACCATTTTGGCGCGGGTTTCAGCGATGTAATGCGTATTCTGTCTGGCGATGCGGCACCGGGTTCCACCATAACCATGAAGGTGGCGCGCAGTTTCTTTCGCATGCCGGGTTCCGGTACGATCCGAAACGCCGAGGAAATGCTGGTTGCCTTGTGGCTGGAAGCGCGTTTTGACAAGGATACGATCTTGCGGTCCTATCTGGAACGCAGTTATGTCGGGTCCGGTATTTTTGGTATTACGGCGGCATCGCGCCTTCTCTATGATGTTCCGGCCCATAAAATGTCGTTGCATCAGGCGGCTGTTCTGGCTGTAGCGATGAATGATCCTGCCAATCTTAATCCATTGCAGTTTCCCAAGGCATCGGCCCAGGCTGCCAATATGGTTTTGCAGAAAATGGAGCCCGACGATACCCTGACGCCAGCGCAAATAAACGCCCTGATGCGCGATGTTCCCCAATTGGCACCGCGCGCCCCGCGTGAAGAAGGGCAAGCGCAATACGTGATTGATCTGGTGATGGATGAAGTGGCCCGGCGTGTGGGCTATACCAGCACGGATTTGCATGTTGTCACCAGTATTGACCGTGACCTGCAGGAAATGGCGCAAAGTGCGGTTAACGAGGTTAGCCGTGTGCGCCTTCAGCCGCGCGGCGCGGATCAGGCCGCCCTTTTGGCGATCAGCCCGGATGGCCGGGTGCGAGCAATGGTGGGCGGCACGCAGTATGACCCGATCTCGCGCAATCGGGCGTGGAATGTCCGGTATTTTCCGGGGCGGATGATTAAAATTTTGCCCTATTATTACGCCCTGAACGACAACCCGGACCCAGCCCAATGGGTGCCCGATACCCGCAAGGAAGTGGAAGGCTGGAAACCGGTGAACCCGGACCGGCAATATCGCGGCCAGGTTCCCCTGCGGGATGCCTTTGCCCGTGATGTTAATACCGTGCCGGTGGAACTGACACATAAATTTGGCCTGGAGAATATGCGCGACTTTGCCCGCAAAGTCGGCATTAGAAGCCCGCTTTCCAGGGATATTCGCTCCGTGGTTGGACTTGACCCGGTGACGCTGCCAGATATTGCCCGCCTGCATACGCTGTCGCTCAATGGGGGGATTTCGCCTGATATTACCCTGATCAACGAGATCCGATCGACTGCAGAGGGGCAACCGTTGTTATATCAGCGGGTTGCGCGTGGACATGACAAGATGTTGACCGATGAAGCAATGCTGGCGGTGAACAGTATGCTTGCCGGTGTAACAGACCCCCAGGTACGCCTGGATCGGCCTTTTGTGGGGTTCGGGGCGCGTGCCGGGCGGGGAAGTGATGCGTGGTTTGCCGGCTTTACCGCCGATCTTTATACGGTTGTGTGGGTGGGCAATGATGATCGGAGCCCGGCCCAGGCCATTCGCCCGGATGTCGAGGTGGCATCACTGTGGCGGTTATTCATGCTGGATGCCTCGCAGGGCTTTTCGATTCGGTCGGTGGCGCGCGGAACCAGCCAGCGCCTGATCGAACAGGATGGTGTGACCGATATGTGGAAACGCCACTGGGTTGATCCCAATCCGCCGCTGCAAAATTAACCCGTAGCACCATCAAACGGATTGACGTGCTGTTTTTGCCCTTCGTCATCCTGCCCTGTTGCGCTGGCAGCGGGGAACACTCTAATTGTTCAAATTTTAGATCATCCTGTCGATGCGTGTGTTAAACTCTTTCGTGTTTTGGGGTAAGGGGGGCTGTGGATGGCTCGGGCTTCTGGTTGATGGGGCTCGCCTGTCCGGACAGTGAATATCTTCAAGACATCAAACAGTGATTATGCGATGAAGGCCATCCGGTTTTGGTATCGGCCTTGGATCAGTATGTAAATTTTTGATGCTGCCATCCTTGGCGCGGTGCGAAACAGCCTGTCTGGTTTTGCTGTAAGCCGGGCCAGTTGGCGATGATGTGCCCTGCCGGGATATTGCATGTGCATGTGTTTCTTTGGGGGGCCTGTCGTGACGGGCTTTTATGCCTGTTGGCGATGAATTCAGGTTTTGAGGACGATTGTGGCGAAGCGACCAACCCGTAACACTTCCACGCCGCCCCGCCGACGGGCACCGCGTAAAACCGGTGGAGGTTCATCACCGCGCGGGCGTGGACGCAGGCGTGCCGGGCAGAAAAAATCCTTTGGTGGTTTTTTGCGGGCTTTTGTGCCGCGCCCGATGATGCTTGCCCGTGTCATGGTGGTTCTGGCGATCTGGTCGGCGGTGTTGTGCGGCGGGCTTGTCGCCTATTACGGCTATGATTTGACCAGCAAGATTGATTTTAACGTCGCCACCCAGCGCAAACCGCTGGTGCGCATCATGAGCATCGACGGGGTTAATCTGGCCAACTATGGCGACCGTTATGGCCGCCCGGTGGAAGTGGGCGATTTGCCCGATTATGTCGGGCAGGCCTTTGTCTCGATTGAAGACCGCCGGTTTTACCAGCATTTTGGCATTGATGTGATCGGCATTGCCCGCGCTTTTGTGCAAAATATTTGGCGCGGGCGCATTGCCCAGGGTGGCAGTACCATTACCCAGCAGCTTGCCAAGAACCTTTTTTTGTCGCCCGAACGCAGCTATGGCCGCAAGATTGAAGAGGTTTTGCTGTCCTTGTGGCTGGAGATCAAATTTAGCAAACGGCAGATCCTCTCGTTATATCTGAACCGCATTTATTTTGGCTCCGGGGTCTATGGTATTGATGCCGCCGCCCGTCAGTATTTTGGCGTCGATCCGCGCCGTTTGTCGCTGTATCAGGCGGCCGTGCTGGCCGGGTTGCCCAAGGCGCCGAGCCGCTATAACCCGCTGATAGCCCCGAGGGATGCGGCAAAGCGGGCCAATCAGGTGATTGCGGCCATGCTTGATACCGGCGCCATTACCGCCCGGCAGGCACAGGCTAATCACTTTGATCGCGTTACAACATCCTCGGCCTCTGGTCGTGGCGGGCCGAATGTGCGCTATTTCACCGACTGGATTCTGGATCGCGTGACCGATTATGTCGGCTATCACGACCAGGATATGGTGGTGTATACGAGCCTTGATTCCAATTTGCAGGCTTCGGCCGAGGATGCGGTAAACCGTGTGCTTGATAGCCGGGAAGCCGACCGGCGCAAGGTTTCGCAAGGCGCACTGGTTGCCATGACACCCGATGGATCGGTGCGGGCCATGGTAGGCGGCAAGAACTTTTTCCAAAGTCAGTATAATCGTGTTACCCAGGCGAAAAGGCAGCCGGGGTCGGTGTTCAAGCTGTTTGTCTATTTGGCCGCGCTGGAAGATGGCATGCGCGCCGATGACTGGATGCGTGATGAACCCTATAGTGTCAATGGCTGGAGCCCGCGCAATTTTGACCGCCAGCATCACGGCACCCTGTCGTTACGCGATGCGGTGGCCTCGTCCAATAACGTGATTGCCGTTGAAGTGGCGATGAAAACCGGGCTGAACCACGTTATCGATATGGCCCATAAACTGGGGGTGTCGTCGGACCTGCCTGCCGAACCCAGCCTGGCACTGGGGACCAGTGAAGTGTCCCTTTTGGAAATGACAACGGCTTATGCCGTGGTCTCCAATGGCGGCTTTAATATCATTCCGCATGCGATTACCAAAATCGTCGGGCAGAATGGTGAGATATTGTATGAACGCGGGGGCGGTTATCTGACCCGCGTTCTCAACCCTGTTACGGCGGGGGAAATGAACAATATGCTGGCGGCCGTCATGGCGAAGGGTACGGGCAAAAACGCCCTTTTGGACCGGCCGGCGGCGGGCAAAACCGGCACTACATCGGATTATCGTGATGCCTGGTTTGTCGGCTATACCGCAGACCTGGTGGCCGGGGTGTGGTTGGGCAATGACAATGGATCGCCGATGGAAGAGGTCACCGGTGGTGGCCTGCCAGCTGAAATGTGGAAATCCTTTATGCTGCATGCCCATCAGGATTTGCCGGTACGATCGCTGGGCAAGGCAGCCTCCATGCGGGCCATTCGCATGGGCGAAGATGACAGCTGGAAAAAATTCAATTCCGGTTTTACCGGCAAAAATTAGCCGGCAAACGAGCCAATTTCATAAAAAAGGGCCGGATGCCAATGGGAGGCAATCCGGCCAAGGGAAGGCATTGCAGGTTTCGGAAGGGAGTTGTCCGAAACCCGTAGGAAGGCCTTGACGGTGCATTAATCCGGGGGGCACGCGGGGAGAAGTGCGTGAGATCAGATTAATGGGGTGTCACAATGTCAAAGCCTGGTCAGACGGTTTATTCAACCGCCTGAAGACCCAGCTTTTCCAGGAAAGCCAGGCATTCGTCGAGCTGGGAGATCTCGACAAATTCGTTGCGCTTGTGGGCTTGTGCGATGGAGCCAGGACCACAGATGATCGAGGGAATGTTACCCTGCTTTTCAAAGATCCCGCCTTCGGAACCATAGGAAACCTTGCCCGAAACCTCGTCGATGATGTTACGCACAAAGGCAAAGCTCTCGGCCCCGGTACAATCGCCCATGCCTGGATAATGAAAGATTTCTTCCCATTCAAAGCCGGTATCGGCTTCGCGGGCTTTCATTTCGGTTTCAAGCGTTTCGCTTACGCGGGATTTGATCTGTTCGATCACGCTGGCCGCATCGTGGTCGGGCAGGTGGCGAATTTCAAAGGTGAATTCGCAGCAATCCGGCGTCACATTGGTTGCTGTCCCACCGGAAATGGTGGTGGTCAGCATGGTGCTGTGTGGCACGGTGAAATCAGGGTCAAACGGGCCATTGGTTTCAAATTCGCGGGCGACATCGGAAATCAGGGCAATGGCGCGTGAGGCATATTCAATGGCATTGACGTGATGGGGCGCAAAGGACGAATGCCCGGCGGTGCCCGTCACGGTCACACGCATGGAATATTTGCCCTTTTGGCCGTTAATCACCTTCATTTCGGTCGGCTCGCCAATAACGGCCAAACGCGGCGGATGATCGATTTTTGCTAGATGATCCACCATGCTGCCAACACCCAGGCACCCCACTTCTTCGTCGTAAGACAGGCAAATATGAAACGGCACGGCCAGCTTCTGTTTGACCAGGTCGGGCACGGTGGCGAGCACACAGGCGGCAAAGCCTTTCATATCGGCAGTGCCACGGCCAAATAGTTTGCCGTCGCGCTCTGTCATGTCAAAGGCGGGGCTGACCCAGCCTTTTTCCAGTGCCGGGACGACATCGGTATGCCCGGAAAGAACAATACCAGGGACATCCTTGGGGCCAATGGTGGCCAGCAGATTGGCCTTTTCGCCTGTTTCGTCATAAAACAGGGTCGTTTCGATATCGTATTGTGCCAGATAATCCTGCACATACTTGATCAGACCGAGATTCGAGTTTTTGCTGGTCGTGTCGAACGCCACCAGTTTGCCAAGAATATCAATGGCAAGATGCAGGCGGGACATGTTTGTTTGTGTCATTTTTTTCAGCTTCTTGTGTCTCGAATTAATTGGTGGCGCGCGCGTTGCTGCGCCATTTTTGCCATTCGCGGCGAATGGTCAGGGCCACGAACAGAATGGTCAGGGCAAAGAAGGCCCATGAAATCCAGGACTGGAAGAACACACCAAGATCACCGCGCGAAATCGCAAGTGAGCGGCGCATATTGTCTTCAAACATCGGGCCGAGGATAAAGGCGATCAGGAAGGGCGCTGCCGGGATGTTCAGCACCATCATGATAAAGCCGACAATCCCCATCACCAGCAGCACGGCGACGTCAAACGGGCTTGATGCCACCGAATAAATGCCAAACACGCACAGAATGACGATGCAGGGCAGCAGCAATTGCTGGGGAATGCGCGAGATCTTGGCAAATCCGCTGGCGGTAAGTTTACCGGCCACAAACAGGAAGAACGAGCTAAACAGCATGCCAATAAACAGCGAATAAACCTCGCCGATATTGTTCTGGAACAGAAGCGGGCCAGGGGTTAGGCCGTGGATCATGAAGGCCCCCAGCATCACACCCGTGATCACGTCGCCCGGTACGCCAAGGGCGAGAAGCGGGATCATGGTCGCCCCACAGCAGCCATTATTGGCCGATTCCGATGCGGCAATGCCTTCAAGCTCGCCTTCACCAAAACGATCACCATTTTTGGAGGTACGGCGCGCTTCGCTATAGGAAAAGAAGGCAGCGGTTGACGGTCCAATGCCTGGAATGGCCCCCAGAATAACGCCGATAAAGCTGCCGCGGATGATCGATTTCAGGCTGCCGCGAAATTCTTTCAATGTCAGCCGGTTGTCACCCAGCTTCATCGCCTGGGTGTTTTCCTCGGGCCGGAAGACTGCCAGCTTGATCATTTCGGGCAGGGCAAACAGGCCGATCAGAACCGGGACAACGCCAAGGCCGCTTTTCATATCTTCAGTCAGGGCAAAACGGAACGAGCCATACATGTCCTCGCCAACGGTTGCCAGCAACAGGCCCAGGCAGGCCGCAACAATGCCCAGCAACAGCGAACGCCCGGAAATACTGGCAACGATGGTCAGCGAAAAGGCCATCAGCATGAAATATTCCGGCGGGCCCACACGCAGGGCAAACATTGCCAGTGGCGCTGCCAGAAAGATCAGCGAGATGTTGGAAATAAAGTCGCCAATGCAGCTTGAAACCAGTGCCATGTTCAGGGCTTTGCCGCCTTTACCCTCGCGGGCTAGCGGATAACCATCCAGCACGGTACAGGCCGCCGATGCGGTGCCCGGCGTTTTGATCAGGATGGCCGAAATCGAGCCGCCATAGGTTGAGCCCTTGTAAAGGGCAACCAGCAGCAGAAGGCTTGTGACGGGCGGCAGGTAAAAGGTAAAGGGCAGTGCGAGCGTAACAGCCATTGTCCCGGTCATGCCGGGGATGGCGCCGATAATGACCCCACCCCAGATCCCGGCGGCCATGGCGATGAAATTGGGCAGTGTCGCGACGGCGCTAAAGGCGCCTAGCAATTCATTCCACATGGTAATTTTCTCGTCAGATCAGGTGCAGCAGACGGGCAAGGGAAAACCATTTGCCGTGCGGGAAGGGGGTGTGGGTGATTTCGGTGAAAATCACATAAAGAAAAATCGGGAAAAGAATGGTCAGGCCGATCATCCATGCCCGTTTGGAAAAATCGCCGGTCATGATGAACAGGAAGGCCAGCAAAGCCATTGTCGCCGTCAGAAAACCGATTTTTGGCATCAGATAGACAAAAATCGCAAAACCGAGGCCCATCCAGATAAAGCGGAAAATGAAAACGCGATTGGCGCACAAATAGGCACCAATGGAGGTTACTTTTTCGCTGGATTGGCGGCGCATTTTCGGTACCGCCAGCACCAGAGCCAGCACCCCCATGACAAGGCCGACCCAGCCAATAACGCGGGGCCACATGTCAGGGGGTGGGGCAAACCCCGGAATAAAAGACGGAACCCGAACATAAACCGGGATCAGAACAAACAGAACAAGGGCAAAAAATGCCGTTGCCACCAGTCCGGTGTAAAAATCGCGGTTCGGGGTCATGGTTCCGCCTCGCATCCTAAAAACGGGGTAAAATCTTATTGGATGTAGCCAAATTTCTTGGCCAGACCGTGATACAGGTCGTACTGCGACTTGACATAAGCTGACGGGTCTTCATCACCGATAACCGAGATGGAACCGCGTTTTGCAGCCAGATCAAGCCACTGTTCGTTGGTGGCAACCTTGCCCAGAATGTCTTTCCATTTGGCAACGACATCTTCCGGCAGGCCTTTGGGGGCGTAAAGGCCGCTCCAGCCGCCAACCTGGGCTGCGGTGGCATAACCCAGTTCCTTTGCGGTCGGAACGTCGGGCAGGTCCGTCATGCGTTTCGGGGCATAAACCATCAGCGCACGCATTTTGCCAGCCTGGATATGGGGCATCAGCGAACCGGCCGAAATGGCAAGGAAATCAACATGGTTGCCCAGCAGGGCCGCCGCAAGGGCTCCGCCGCCTTTATAAGGCACCAGGGTCGATGCGCTCAGCGGGTCAAGGCCGGCATCAGACAGCAGCGCCTGAACCGAGAAACCGTCAATCGCGGTCGGGCCGGAAGCAGCATAGGTGGTTGCACCGTTGCTTTCCTTGATCTTGGCGATCAGGTCATCAACCGTTTTGATGTCGGATTCGGCATTAACAGCCAAAATCATCGGGGTTGCTTCGAGAATACCCAGGAAGGTGTAGTCATCCCAACCAACCGGGCTGTCGGTGTAAACGGCCGGATACAGGGCCATACCCACGCGCGACAGCAGCAGGGTGTAACCATCGGGATCGGATTCGGTGACAAAGCGGGCACCGTTCATGCCGCCATTGCCGGTTTTGTTAACCACGACGATGGGCTGTCCATCGGTGTAGTTGCGCGCGGTTTCTGCCAGTGCACGACCGGCCAGGTCGGAGGCGCCGCCGGCACCATAAGGAACGACCAGCGTAATGGCTTTATCGGGATAGGAGTCTGCCTGTGCCGATGTTGCAAAGGCCGTTGCAGCTGCAAGGGCTGCAACACCCAATGCAGCTTTCTTCAGATGACGAAACATTTTCATGTCTCCCTGTTGATGGTGGCGTTATTGCCGGGTCGATACTTCTTGTTTTGTGTCTGAAAGATGGCAAACTATAACTATAGAAGCAAAAATTTAATTTCAGTATAACTTATGTAAATACTGCACGAAAGTAGGGGATGCCGCCATGAACTTGCGCGAGCTGGAAAGTTTTAATGCTTTCATGACCTATGGCACGGTCAGCAAGGCCGCCGAGGCGATGAATATCAGCCAGCCAATGGTCAGCCGCATGCTGGCAAACCTTGAAAAATCAGTAGGTTTTGCTTTGTTTATCCGCAAGCGCAACCAGCTTGTGGCAACCGAGGAAGCCGTGCAGTTCCATTACACGGTCCTGCGTACCTTAAATGGTTTTCGCGATCTTGAAAGCAGTGCGCGTGCCATTGCCAATCAGCAACTCGGCAGCATCCGGATTGCGGCGCAACCCATTTATGTTGATACATATCTTCTGGATGTGATTGCCAAATTCAAGGCACAGCACCCCAATGTTTCGGTCAGTATTACCGATTCTGGTATGGAAGGGGTGCTGGAAATGGTGACACGGCGCGATTGTGACCTGGGCATTGGCATTACCCTGGATTTGATGGACCGGGATGTCGCCATGACCCGCTTGGCGCAATGTCGTGCGGTGTGCCTGGTTCCGCGCGATCACCGGCTGGCCGGGTTTGAAACCATCGATATTGACCTTTTGCGCGGTGAAAAGTTCGTTGAGCTGACTATTGGCAGCCCGCTGCGCACCAAGGTGGATTATATTTTCCAAATCGCCGGGCGGCTGCGTCATATCGCGGTCGAGGCACGCACAGTGCGTACTATTTCCCGGCTGGTGGAACGCGGTGTTGGCATCGCGATCAGCGATCCGTTTGCTGCCCTGCTGGTTGATCAGGACCGGGTTGTGGCCCGGCCCCTGACCCCGGAAATTGCCTGGGATGTGGCCCTGTTTCATGCCAATCGGGAATTATCAAACGTGCAGCGCAGCTTTTTGGCCTTTTTGCAGGCTGAAATTCCGCATTTGCGGGCCGAAGGCTGCGTTATGTAACGCACTTGGCCAATTATGAGCTATGCCTTGCGATCAAAGGCCAGCTTGGCCGCCAGGGTTAAAAACACACAGCCGGTAAAAATCTGAAAGGCCCGGGTAACGCGGGCGGAGCGCGCCAGAAATTGCCCCAATTGCCCGGCAAAGGCCCCGACCAGACAATTGATAATGGTACCGCCGATATTGAGGATCAGCCCCAGGATCAGAAATTGCAACAACACCGACCCGCGCGATGGATCCACAAATTGCGGCAGAAAAGCCAGTACAAAGACAATGATCTTCGGGTTGAGCAGATTAACCATAATGCCTTCTCGCCAGGCCCGGAGTGCTGACCCGCGCTTGGTTTCGGTGGCGGAAAGTGTTTCGGCTTTACTGCGAAAGGCCTGAATTGCCAGCCACACCAGATAGGATATGCCAGCCCAGCGTAAAACCTGAAAGGCAACAGGATGGGCCGCGAGCAGGGCCGCCAACCCAAGACCCGCCAGAAGTGTGTGAATAAGCGACCCTGTTGAAATGCCAAAACTGGCCGCCAACCCCGCCCGTGGCCCGGATTTGATCCCCTGGCCGAGGCAAAACAGCATGTCATTGCCCGGCGTCATATTCAGCGCCAGCGCTGTAGGGATAAAAATCAGCAATGTTTCATAGGGGATGATCATGGGGATGCCTTGGTCCGATGGTTTTGACTTGATGGATGGCGATTATTGCCGTCGTACAATGACGGAAAATTGTTATTTTGCCAATCGTTAGCAGGTCGTTTCCGGTTTGTCGGAAGGATCAGCCATCCGCCCCAAACCGGTGCAGGCCGGACCCGTTGCGTTTCAGCCAGTGTTGCTGGCGCGATGACGGGCCGTACAGGTCTTCAACCACTTTCCAGAAGCGGGCGCTGTGGTTCAGTTCCTGCAAATGTGCCACTTCGTGGGCCACGACATAATCCAGCACATCTTCGGGGGCGAGGATCAGCCGCCAGCTAAAGGACAGATTGCCGCCAGACGAACAACTGCCCCAGCGGGTACGGGTATCCTTGATCGAGATGCGGTTGATTTTCTTGCCAATTTCCTGGGCATAGGCATGGGCGCGCGGGGCGATTTCCAGCTTTGCCTGCTTTTTGAGCCAATCGGCGACTCGCCGGTTGCTGTGTTCGGGCGAACCGGAAACCCAAATCACCCCGGCTTCGGCCCAAACGCCGCGTTTGGCATCGGGCACAGCGCGAATGGCATGTTCCTGGCCCAACAGGGGCACCCAGGCCCCGGGCACAAACAAAACCCGGTCGGGCAGGCGCGATAAATGCGCCTCGATCCAGTCGGTATGCTGGCGCAGCATGGACAAGGCGGCCTTGCGTGATATGCCGTTAGGGATCACGACTTCGACGCCATCAAAGCCCGGATCGATCCGTAATTTCAGCTTTGATGCGCGCGCACTGCTGCGCAAACGCACGGGAACGGGCCCCAGGCGCGGCAGGTCGATTTCGGTTTCTTCGATGTTCTGTGTCATATTGCGGTGAATAATCGCCGAATTTGTTAAAAAAGCAGCAAGAATTTACGCGTTTTTACCGGCAGGTGCATCTTGGCCCTTGCCCGCCTCACGGGTTTTCCTATACTCCGCGCGCAAGGTCCAGGGTCCAGATTGGCGAATGTTTCGTTTTGGCCCCCGTGACGATACGGGATGACGGCGAAACCACGCTGCCCCGGCACAACATCGGAAGAAGAAAGGCGTCACAGCATGAGCGATCCGGTTAAGAAGGTGGTGCTTGCCTATTCGGGCGGGCTGGATACCTCCATTATCCTGAAATGGCTGCGCGAACAATATAACTGCGAAGTCGTTACATTTACCGCCGACCTCGGCCAGGGCGAGGAACTGGAACCCGCCCGCAAAAAAGCCGAAATGTTTGGTGTGAAGGAAATTTTCATCGAGGATCTGCGCGAAGAATTCGTGCGCGATTACGTGTTCCCGATGTTCCGCGCCAATGCCCATTATGAAGGTGTTTACCTGCTGGGTACCTCGATTGCGCGTCCGCTGATTGCCAAACGCCAGATCGAAATTGCCGAAATGGTAGGGGCCGACGCGGTGTCGCACGGCGCAACCGGCAAGGGCAACGACCAGGTGCGTTTCGAGTTGGGCTATTACGCCCTGAAGCCGGACGTAAAGGTGATTGCGCCGTGGCGTGAATGGGACCTCAATTCCCGTACCATGCTGCTGGATTTTGCCAAAAAGCACCAGATTCCGATTTCGGCAGACAAGCTGGGTGGTGATGAACCGCCTTATTCAACCGATGCCAACCTGCTGCACATTTCCTATGAAGGCAAGGCACTGGAAGATCCGTGGGTGAAGCCGGATGAAAAAATGTTCATCCGTACCGTTTCGCCGCAGAATGCCCCGGACGAAATCACCACCATCGAAATTGAATTCGAGCAGGGTGATCCGGTTGCCATCAATGGCGAACGCATGAGCCCGGCAACCCTGTTGACCAAGCTGAATGACGTTGCCGGTAAAAACGGCATTGGCCGCCTTGATCTGGTGGAAAACCGTTATGTCGGCATGAAATCGCGCGGCATTTACGAAACCCCGGGCGGCACCATTTTGGCAACGGCACATCGCGCCATGGAATCGATCACGCTGGACCGTAATGCGGGCCACCTGAAAGACGAGCTGATGCCGCGTTACGCCGAAATGATTTATAACGGTTACTGGTGGTCGCCGGAACGTCAGGCGATTCAGCGTCTGATCGACGAAACCCAGAAAACCGTTAACGGCACCGTTCGCCTTGACCTGTATAAGGGCAATGTCACGGTAACGGGTCGCAAGTCGCCGAATTCGATTTATTCGGAAGCCCATGTGACCTTTGAAGCCGACACTGTTTACAACCAGCGCGATGCCGAAGGCTTCATTAAACTGAACGCCCTGCGCCTGCGCCTTGGTTTTGATCGTAACAGCGTTAAATAAACGCCCGATGCGATAATTGCTTTGTGGACGAGGGGTGTTTTGCACCCCTCGTTCTGTTTTCATTCCCCGGATACAAGACACGCGATGCAAAGATACAAATGCACAGTCGAATATGATGGGCGCCCCTATCACGGTTGGCAGTATCAGGATGAAGTCATTTCGGTTCAGCAGGTGTTTGAAACGGCACTGGAAAAGCTGACGGGGAACTTTGTGCGTGTTTACGTTTCCGGGCGGACCGATGCCGGGGTGCATGCCCTGGGCCAGGTTGTGCATTTTGACCTGGAAAAAAACTATCCTGCCGATGTGGTGATGAATGCGGTCAATCATCATCTCAAACCCGACCCGGTTGCCATTGTTAATGCCGAACTGGTCGATCAGGATTTCCACGCCCGCTTTGCCTCGAAAAAGCGGTATTACATGTATCGCATTATCAACCGCCGTCCGCCGCTGACATTCGAGGCGGGCTTGGCCTGGGGGGTCTATAAACCGCTTGATATTCCGGCCATGAACGAAGCCGCCCAATACTTGCTGGGCACGCACGATTTTACGACTTTTCGCGCCACCGAATGCCAGGCCAAAAGCCCGATCAAAACGCTGGAACGGCTGGAAGTTGTGGCGGCCGAAGGCCAGGAAATACGCATTTATGCCGAAAGCCGGTCCTTCCTGCATCATCAGGTGCGCAACATGGTGGGCACATTGGTGCTGGTGGGCAAAGGCAGCTGGAAACCGATTGACGTGAAGACTGCGCTTGAAGCACGCCAGCGCAGTGCAGGCGGCCCAACGGCACCTGCCGACGGGCTGTATTTTGTCCATGTGGATTATTAAAGAAAAATCGCGTTAAAGCCTGAAATCGCAAACGATGCCGGGTGTTATCCTTTTGTGATTGTGACTTGGTATCTTTCAATTTTAGTTTGGTAATTGATTGAAATCGAGGCGGTACTTTTCCGCGCGTCCAGGTTTTGCCTGTGTAAAGTTTCATTTTCTCCTGTACTATAAATTTCTCACCCGATCCCAATAGGTAATAAATCCGGAAAATTTGCTGCAATGGTATTGCTGGGGGCAATTGGACCGGGGTGCGAATGGGAGACATCCAAAATGAAAAATAGCATTGTTTTTAAAGTTACAACGGCGTCAGTTGTAATTTTAATTGTGGGTATCCTGATTCTGGGTGGCGTTATTATGCAGCGTGTTGAACAACAGGTGCATGATACCAGCCTTCAATCCCAGAAGCTGAATTTGCGTGTAGCGTCTATTATCTTTCAAAACGCTTATCCTGATTTGAAAGTCACCATTGATAAATCCGGGGAAACCACCA
The DNA here is from genome assembly GCF_001907695.1 of Thalassospira sp. TSL5-1. Lineage (NCBI taxonomy): Bacteria > Pseudomonadati > Pseudomonadota > Alphaproteobacteria > Rhodospirillales > Thalassospiraceae > Thalassospira > Thalassospira sp. TSL5-1. The sequence continues at coordinate 143,998 of NZ_KV880641.1, read as the reverse complement.
AGCTGGTTATTCCCGCCATTCCTGATCTGTCGTCCCATCAAATGATTGATAAGATCGGCCTGGCAACGGGTGAAACCGCAACCGTGTTTCAGTGGGTGCCAGAGAAAAAGGATTTTATCCGCGTTTCGACCAATATCATCAAGGGGGATGGCAAGCGTGCCGTGGGCACTTTCCTGGGGAATGGCAGTGCGGCTTACGGGCCGGTTACATCGGGTAAAACCTTTCGCGGTGAAGCGGTTATTCTGGGCAAGGAATATGTAACGCAATATACGCCGATTTTTGATCCTGTGGGTAATGTGCAGGGCATTTTGTATGTCGGGATTGAAAAGGCCAAAGTTGCCGCTGTTTCCGGTGCCATTGAAATGCGTATCGCTATTGCCGGGCTGATTGTGGCGGTGCTGGCCGCCATTTTGCTGGCCGTGTTTTTACGCCGTCAGCTTGGTCCGTTCCATGATTTGGGCGATACGATTGAACAGTTTGTCGATCGCGATTTTTCTGGCGAAGTCCCGCATAGCAGCCGTCACGACGAGGTGGGCATTATTGCCAAGGGGCTGATGCGCTGGCGTGAAACCGCACAGCAGATTAATGCGGCCGAAGAAGCCAAATTGCAGGCCGAACGCCAGGCCACAAAAGCCCGTCAGGATCAGCGTGAAGCCCTGGCATCCGAGCTGGATGCGTCGGTTGGTGAAATTATTGCATCGGTTCGCAAGGCAACGCAGGGCATGGTAAAATCGGCCCGGCAAATGAGCGAGTCGGCCAATCATTCTATTACCCAGAGCCGCAATGTCAGCAATGCGGCCAATAGTGCCGCCGAGAATGTTCAGACTGTGGCCTCCGCGACCGAGGAGCTTTCGGCATCCATTAACAATATTGGCGGGCAGGTTGACGAATCGACCTCCATTACCACGAACGCCGTTGAGGAGGCCTCGCGGGCCAATGAAATGGTCAGTGGCCTAGCCGTTGCGGCCGAACGCATTGGCGAAGTGGTAAACCTGATTAACGAGATTGCCGCCCAAACCAATCTTTTGGCCCTGAACGCCACCATCGAGGCCGCCCGCGCTGGCGAGGCGGGCAAAGGCTTTGCCGTTGTGGCCCAGGAAGTAAAAAACCTGGCCAACCAAACCGCCAAGGCCACCGACGAAATTGCCCAGCAGATCGGTTCGATCCAGAACGAAACACATCTGACGGTCGAGGCCATTGAAAAGGTGACGCGCACCATCTCCTCGATCAGCGGCATTACCGATGGTATTGCCTCGGCGGTTGCCGAACAAAATGCCGCCGTGAATGAAATTGCCTCAAGTGCGCAAAATGCTTCAAGCGGATCAACCGAAGTTGTGAATACGATTGATGATGTGCTGCATGCCGTGAGCGATGGTGGCACGGCAGCGGGCGAACTGGAACATTCGATGACGGAGCTTTCAGGGCGTATTGAAACCTTACAAAGCAAGATTTCGGCCTTTCTGGTGCGTTTACGCAAGGAATAGGGCAGGGAATTTTACCGTTTTTTATCTGGGGCCGGCAGCGTTTTGCTGTCGGCCTTTTTTTGGGTGTCTTGTCGTTGTGTGAAAAGTGATTTCAACGAGGCAGAACGGTAAATAACAGTTGTGGAAGGTGAAACACGGTTCTATTGCTGTTTGGGGAATGGACATAACCATTGCAGGGACATATCCACATGTCGTTTGGGTTTCCGATTTTTGCTTTTGTCGTGGTGATATTGGCGGTTTTCGTTGTCTTGCAGGCAGTGAAAATCGTGCCACAGGGTTATCAATATACGCTGGAACGGTTTGGTCGCTATACCCGCAGCCTGAAACCGGGTTTGAACATCATCGTGCCATTAATTGACCGTGTCGGACGTAAAATGAACATGATGGAAAGTGTTCTGGATGTGCCTTCGCAGGAAGTGATCACGTCGGACAATGCGATGGTGACGGTGGATGGCGTGGTGTTTTATCAGGTCATTGATGCCGCCCGTGCCGCCTATGAGGTGAACCGCCTTGAAGTGGCGATCCTGAACCTGTCGATGACCAATGTGCGTACTGTGGTCGGGTCGATGGATCTGGACCAGTTACTGTCGCAGCGTGACCAGATCAACGAACGGCTGTTATCGGTGGTCGATAGCGCAACCGATCCCTGGGGCCTTAAAATTACCCGTGTCGAGATCAAGGATATTTCCCCGCCCACAGACCTTGTGGATTCGATGGGCCGTCAGATGAAGGCGGAACGTGAAAAACGGGCACAAATCCTTGAGGCTCAGGGGGCACGCGAAGCCGCCATTTTGCGGGCCGAAGGTGAAAAACAGTCCAAAATCCTTGAGGCCGAAGGCCGCCGCGAAGCCGCCTTTCGCGATGCCGAAGCCCGTGAACGTGCAGCGCAAGCCGAAGCCGAGGCCACAATGGTGGTGTCCAAGGCCATTGCCGAAGGCGACATTAACGCGATCAACTATTTCGTTGCGCAAAAATATGTCGAATCCCTTGGTAATATCGCCAGCAGTTCCAACAGCAAACTTGTTTTCATGCCGCTTGATGCGTCGGGGGTTGTTGGTTCCATTGGCGGTGTTGCTGAACTGATCCGTAATCTTGGTGGGGATGGCAAGGATGGTGGTGGCGCAGCAGCCGGTCGGAAAGGACCGTGGGGGAATTGATCACTTTTTGGGATTAGAGCTCGCCGGGGTGTGTCAGGCGGCAATGCCGTTTGATGCAATATTGTGACATGTGAAAGGCCGGATGACGTGGATTTTCTGTTCTCAACAGGCATGACCTATTGGCACTGGTGGAGCCTGGCGGCGGTGTTGCTGGTGCTGGAAATGACGGCACCGGGAGTGTTCTTTTTGTGGCTGGCTTTTGCAGCGGCCATTACCGGCTTTGCCAAATTGTTTTTGGCCGGTTTGGGCATTGAAATCCAGTTGCTGGTATTTGCCCTGTGTGGCGTGGTGGCAACCTTTGCCGGGCGGCGCTGGCTGGTGCACAGGACCGGCCAGGAACCCGATGACGAAAACAGTGAAGACTTGGCCTTAAACCAGCGCGAAGCCCAATTGCGCGGCCGCATTATTACCCTGCCCCAGGATGTGTCAGGTGGGGAAACCCGGGTGACGCTGGATGGTACAACCTGGCGGCTTTATGTTGATCAGCCGCTTTTGGCCGGGCAACAGGTGCGTATCACGGCAATCAAGGGAACCGTGTTGCAGGGCGAAGCATTGGCGGATTAACCGCCTGACAACACCCTGCCCGTTTTCCCGTGCGTTCTTAGCCAAACAGCCAGTGCCACAAAAACGGGACGGTCAAGGCGGTGGCAATGGTGTTTAACCCCATCGACAGGCCGGAAAAGGCCCCGGCAGTATGGTTCACCTGAAAGGCGCGTGCGGTGCCAATGCCATGCGCGCCAACGCCCATAGCAAAGCCGCGCGCACGCCAGTCGGTCAGGCCGACAATATTCATGACAGCCGGGCCAAGGGTGGCCCCGACAATGCCGGTGACAATCACACAAACAGCGGTTAGGGCCGGAACACCGCCAATTTCCTTGGCAATGCCCATCGCCACCGGTGTTGTCACCGATTTGGGTGCTAACGAGGCCAGGGTTTCGGTGCTGGCACCCAGGAAATGGGCAATGGCAACGGTGCTGACGGTTGCCATCAGCGACCCAAATAACACCCCGAAAATGATGACCGGCAAGGCACGTTTCAGGGTTTCCATTTGCCGGAATAACGGAACGGCAAGGGCGACGGTGGCAGGTCCCAACAGGAAGTGGACAAATTGTGCCCCGTCAAAATAAACCGAATAGGGCGTGTTGGTGACATGCAGAATGGCGGCGATGATGGCAATGGCAATCACCACCGGGTTGCAAACCGGGTTCCGGTTGCTTTTTTGATAGAGCCAAAAGCCAATGCTATAGGCCACCAGCGTGATGGTCAGCCCGGTGAGCGGTTTGGTGGAAAGATAGACCCATAATTGTGTCAGATCCGCCGGTTCCATTATTTCGCCCCTTCATTGCTGGTGGTGGTTGCGTCGGCGGGTGCCTTGGGCAGCAGTTTGGACATTAAAAACGCGGTTGCGGCGATGGTCAGCAGGGTTGAAATCACCAGCGATGCCACAATCGGCAGCCAGTCGCTTTTGACCCGGTCAATTTGTGTAATCACACCAACGCCGGCGGGCACGAATAACAGCGAAAAATGGATCAGCAGGTTGTCGGCGGCGTTGGTCAGTTCCTTGGGCGGCTTGCGCTTGACCAGCAGGCCGATAAACAGCAACCCCAGGCCGATCACCGGGCCAGGCACGGGCAGGCTGAACAGTTCGGACAAAACTTCGCCAAAAAGCTGGCAGACAAGGATCAGGGCGAATGCGGCAATCATATTGGCCTCCCGAAAGGTCGTTTTTTGTGATCGCGGTCACGTTTGGTGATCTCTTACTGTGACATACCCTGCTTTGCCGCCGATAACTTTTATTAATTATGAAAAACGCCCGTGCATGTTTGGCACAGGCGTTATTTTGCGCAGTCAGCCAATGTAAACCGGCTTATAAAATTGCCAGAACATCCTCGAGCGGGCGGCCAAGGGCGGCCTTGTTGCCATTCACGACGATGGGCCGTTCAATGGCGCGGGGATGGGCACATAGTGCGCTTATCAGGTCATCCCCGGTTAAATCGGCAATGCCTTCCTCGCGGGCTTCCTTTTTGCGCACAATCTGTTCCGGGCTTTTGCCCAGCTTTGCCAGAATGTCAGTTAGTTCCGCGATACTTGGCGGCGTGTTCAGATACTCAACGATTGTTGGCGAAATGCCCTTTTCCTCGATCAGGGCCAGGGTCTGGCGTGATTTGGAACAGCGCGGGTTGTGGTAAATGGTGACGCTCATGGAAAGGTCCTTGTTTGGGGCGGTTGGGCAAACCATTATGCGGATGAAGATGGCAGGTTACAGGCCATCGATGATTTGCAAAAGGTCTTCAAGCTCATCGGCATCGGCATCGATAATGCGCAGCGCAATATCATAGGAAAAACCCTGCCGGGCGAGGGCGGCCAGGTCCTTGTCGCGTTTTTCATCGCGCTGCTCGGGGCGGCGAAACGGGCCAAGGCGACGGCGCCGGGCATAGGCGGCGGCAGCGGCGCGGTTGGGGTCGGTGCCTTGCATATTATTGTGGGCCGCGTCATCGGCCTCGCTGCGCAAGGTGACGATGGTATCATCCACCAATTGCGATGAAATGCCCCGTGCATTCAGATCCGCCCCGATCACCCGCAGGGCCTTGCCCTTGCGCATCATGGACCGTGCCCGGCCCAGGGCATAGGCCTCGTCATTGATGAAGCCCGCCTTTTCACAGGCATTTAAAACGCTTTTCATCCAGTCTTCGGCTTCTTGCGGGTCGGTGCCATATTCGGCAATCGACAGACGGATTTTGCCGCGCATCAGTTTTTCCAGCCGGGCGCGTGACGCGGTAAAGCGTTCCAGATACCAGGTGGCATAATTCATCAAATAGTCCCGCGTGACCCGGCGCGGTTTTTTCGGCCCCTGCTGGGCCGCTTCTTTTTTGTCACGGCCTTTTGTCCTGCGTTGTTTTGCAGGGGAATCGGCAAAATTCCGGGCCGCGTCTTTTGCGTCCTGGTCCTGTGTCTGAGGTGAGTGTTGAGAGGAAAGTTTGACGTCTGACATAATCTCTTTGCCGGCCGGGCTTGCGTTTAAGGGGTAACTGTCCCTATTTTACCGGCAATTGTCTGTAAATTTCGAGGAAAACCAATGCAAGAGCTTGCTCCGCGTCCGATGGGCGCGATCAACTGGCTCGGCCTGTGGACGCTTTATGCCAAGGAAGTGCGGCGTTTTTTAAACGTGCATCTTCAAACTGTTGGCGCGCCGGTCGTGACCAGTCTTCTGTTTCTGGCGGTGTTCCTGCTGGCCCTGGGACGGGCTGTTGAAACCGTGAATGGTGTCTCTTTTGCCACGTTTCTGGCGCCGGGTCTGGTCATGATGACGATGGCGCAGAACTCCTTTGCCAATACCTCCAGCTCGATTCTGATTTCCAAGGTACAGGGGAATATTGTCGATGTTTTGATGCCGCCGCTATCTGCCCTTGAACTGGTGGCCGGTTTTGCCCTGGGGGCGGTGACGCGCGGCATTATGGTGGGCGTTGCCACCATCATTGCAATGGCCTTTTTTGTTGATGTGCAAATCCACAATATCTGGGCCATTCTTTATTTTGGCATTTCCGCCTCGCTGATGCTTTCGCTGCTGGGCATTGCCGGGGGTGTGTGGTCCGAAAAGTTTGATCACATCGCCGTTGTGACCAACTTTGTCATTACGCCGTTATCGTTTTTGTCGGGCACCTTTTACAGTGCCGAACATCTGCCCGAAGCTGGCCGTGTATTGGCCCATTTCAACCCGTTTTTTTATATGATCGACGGGTTTCGCTATGGCTTTATCGGTATTTCCGACGGATCGGTGATGACCGGCGTGTTTGTGCTGTTAGGCGTGAATATCTTTTTATCGATCCTGTGTTATCGCATGATCAAAACCGGCTACAAACTGAAAGCCTGACCGGGGCGTAAAGCGCCAATTTCAGCATTAAATTCGGTTTTCGGGCAGTATTCCATATTGGATACTGCCCGAATTATTTGTGCGCTGCACTGAAAACCGTATTTTGCCGCATTGACAGAGGGCGGGAATCTCTTGATACTCCGCAGCTTTCCGGTATTCTGCCGGTGCTGACCATGTGGTCAGAAATGGAATTTTACCCTTAATCGAGGAATTGAACTGTGATTACACCCGTCATGCCGACCTATGCGCGGGCCGATTTGGCCTTTGAGAAAGGTGAAGGACCTTATCTCTATGCGCAGGATGGCCGACGATTCCTCGATTTCGGGTCCGGTGTTGCCGTGAACTGCCTGGGCCATTCCCATCCGCATTTGATCGCGGCTTTGACCGAACAGGTGGGCAAGGTTTGGCATACCTCGAACCTGTTTCGGGTTCCGGGCCAGGAAAAGCTGGCAAAGCGGCTGGTTGAACATACCTTTGCCGATACCGTGTTTTTCTGCAATTCCGGTGCGGAAGCCAATGAAGCGGGCCTGAAAATACTGCGCCGCTATCAGTATGTCAGTGGCCATGCCGAAAAGAACCGCATTCTGGTTGCCAGCAATGCCTTTCATGGCAGAACCATTGGAACGCTGACCGCCGGGGCAAGCGATAAATACCGCGAAGGTTTTGGCCCGATGCCCGAGGGATTTGACCGGGTGGCGTTTGGCAATTTGAACGAATTGCGCAATGCCATTACCGAAAAAACCGCCGGTATCCTGGTGGAGCCGGTTCAGGGCGAAGGCGGTATCATGCCCGCCCCTGAAGGCTATCTTGAAGGTTTGCGCAAGGCGGCTGATGAATATGGCCTGCTGGTGATGTTTGACGAAATCCAGACCGGTATTGGCCGGACCGGCAAGCTGTTTGCCTATGAATGGACCGATATGGTGCCGGACATTATTTCATCGGCCAAGGGGCTTGGCGGGGGATTCCCTGTTGGCGCACTTTTGGCCAATGAAAAGGCGGCAGCGGCCTTAACGCCGGGTATGCACGGGTCCACCTTTGGGGGCAACCCGCTGGCAATGGCGGCGGCCAATGCGGTGCTGGACGAAGTTTTAAAGCCGGGCTTCTTTGATAACGTTCTGGCCATGAGCAAATTGATGCGTGATGGATTGGCCGCAATTGCAGCCAAACATCCGGGCTTCATTGAGGAAGTGCGTGGCAAAGGCCTGCTTTTGGGCATGAAGATGGTCCCGAACAATGGTGATGTGGTGGCGAAACTGCGCGAACAGAACCTGCTGACCGTTCCGGCAGGCGACAATGTCGTGCGACTGTTGCCGCCGCTTAACATCACAAAAACCCAGGTAGACGAGGCGCTGGCGGCAATTGATGCCGTTGCGGCTGCCTTTACCTCGTAAGGAACAGATTAATGACGGATATCAGACATTTTCTGGATATCGAGGGCATGTCCACCGAGGCATTGCACGATATCCTTTCATTGGGAGACAATGAAAAGGCGGGCAAAGCCCCCTTTGGTGCCAAGCCGCTGGCTGGTAAAACCCTGGCGCTTATTTTTGAAAAACCCTCAACCCGAACCCGTGTGTCGTTTGAAGTGGGCATGCGCCAGTTGGGCGGTGATGTAGTGGTGCTGGATGCTGCCAGCAGCCAGCTTGGCCGGGGCGAAACCATTGCCGATACAGCGCGTGTTCTGTCGCGCTATGTTGATGCCATCATGATCCGCACGACCGATGAATCCAAATTGCTGGAACTGGCGGAATATGCCACCGTTCCCGTGATCAATGGTTTGACGGATCAAAGCCACCCCTGCCAGATCATGGCGGACCTGATGACGGTGCGCGAACATAAAGGCAGGCTTGAAGGGCTTAAATTTGCCTGGGTCGGCGATGGTAACAATGTGTCGACATCGATGATCCATGCGACGTCGAAATTTGGCTTCTCGCTTGATATGGCCTGCCCGGTGGGGTTCCGCCCGCAGCAGGGCCTGATCGAGGCCGCCAATGCCGCCGGTGGCAAAGTACGCCTGGCTGAATTTGACGATGCCCTTGCCGGGGCTGATGTGGTTGTGACCGATTGCTGGGTGTCGATGGGCGATAAGGATGCCGATGCCCGCATGAAGGCCCTGGCACCGTATCAGGTTAATGCCACGGCAATGGCAAAGGCCAACAAGGATGCGCTGTTCATGCACTGCCTGCCGGCCCACCGGAACGAAGAAGTCACCGACGAGGTGATTGACGGGCCGCAGTCGGTGGTTTTTGATGAAGCCGAAAATCGCCTGCATGCGCAGAAAGGCATTCTGCTATACTGTTTTAATGGCTTGCCTGCATAAAAATTCTGCCTAGATTAGGGTCAGATTTTGGGGCGAACAGCAATGTTCGCCCCTTTGGCATTTGAAATGAACTTTCAACCATCGGAAGCTGATCATGCAAGTTGCTGTCGATTTTTGTCAGCCCTTTACGCTGGAACATTCCAATATCCGTGGCCGCTTTACGCGCCTTGGGCCGACAGTGCAAACCATTGTCGGGCAACATAATTATCCGCCATTGGCAAATGACCTGCTGGCCGAAATTATCGCGCTGGCGGTTTTGCTGTCGTCGGCCCTGAAATATGAAGGTCTTTTCACCCTGCAGACATCGTCTGACGGGCCGATCAGCATGTTGGTGGTCGATGTGGATAGTGATGGCAATATCCGTGCCTGCCTGCGTGTGGATGAAGACCGCCTCAATGCCATGATCGCGGCTGAAGAAGGTGGTGAAGATGCCCTGCGCGGCAAGGTGCACAAGCTGATGGGATATGGTCATATCGCCTTTACTGTGGATCAGGGTGATGACCATGAACGCTATCAGGGCATTGTCTCGCTGGAAGGTGACACCCTTTCGGAATGTGCCGAGGCCTATTTCCGCCAGTCCGAACAGCTTGAAACAGCCTTCAAGATTGATGTGCATCGTGGTGAAAGCGAACGGGACTGGTGGGTTGGGGGCATGTTTGTCCAGCGCCTGCCCGGCAGTGCATCGGGCGATGCCCTTACACCGGAACAGGATGCCGAGTGGCAGGATAACTGGCGGCGTGCCAAAATCCTGATGGGCAGCGCCACCGAAAATGAACTGGTGGATATTTCGCTTGGGGCGCATGACCTGATCTGGCGGTTGTTCCATGACGAAGAACCGCGTGTGTTCGAGCAAAATCAGTTGCAGTTCAAATGCCGCTGTTCGCGCCAGAAAATCGAAGGGGCGCTGGCGGCCTATCCGCTCGATGAATTGCTGGCCATGCGCGAGGCGCACACGGGTGAGGTTGGCGTAACCTGCCAGTTCTGCAATACGCATTACGGTTTTAACGAGGCCGATTTGCGTATTCTGAAGGCGGGTGAGGCCACGGCGGATGATGCGGCAACGGGCGAGGCCTGAAAGCCGATAAGTCATTGATGTGGTTAAGCGCGTCACAGGCTTGCCTTAATCCTTGTGCATCGTCACGATGACAGTTGGTAGAACCGGGGGCTTTCCCCGGTTCCTTTCGTGATGAAAATGTGCAGGAGAACGGGGTAATGATGGGGTTGTCTTTGCGTGGCATTAGCCTGGCAGTGGCAGGGGGCATGGCAATGTTGGTGGCGGCCTGTACAACGGCACCGGTGCAAACATTCCCGGATGTAACATGGCGTCATCTTTCCCCGATTGAATTTTCTGCCGGTCCGATTGAAAAGGTCGCGGCCTATGGTGTGCCTGCGGCCAATGATTTGCAGCCTGATTTGCCCTTTAATCTGGGCCGCATGGCAATGAACTGGCCTGATGACCGCCTTGAAACGGCAGGGACGAGCGATATTTTGCGCTATAGCGTCACCGATGCCTCGATTACCACCGAGGATTTGCAAACGAAGGGCGGTATTTCGGGCATGTTCACCGATGATCAGTCCCAGAAGGTGAATTTGAAGGTTGGGGCGAAGCTGGAACTTCTCACCCAGGACGGCACCCAAAAAGCCGAGATATCTGCTGTGGTTGAACGCAGCCGAACCCTTTCGGAATCGATGTCGGTTGCGGAACGTGAAAAAGCGATTTATGACGAAACCGCAGCCCTGTTGATGGATCTGGACCGCGAACTGGGTAAGCAGATTCATAAAAATATGGGGCGTTATATTTTGAATTAATCCATCACAGGCACATTGCCCGTGATGTGCTTTCGTGTTGTGGATAATGCCCTTTGATGCAGGGATAAGATCGTTGCCTTTAGTGGGTCAATGTCGGCACAACGCTGGCCGAATGGGAATCGGTTGATGATTGCCCTTCCCCTGCCATTCGTTGTTGCCCTGGTATTGGGTATTTATGCCGGGCGGCTTTGCGCACGCTGGGATGTGTCGCCAGGCGTGCGTCGCCCGGCAATATTTGCATTTTCCTGTGCGGTCTTGCTGGTTTCGGTGGGGCTGCGCTGGCAGGTTGATGGTGCGTTTTTTCGCTTTTTGCAGCCTGTTTTGGCTTCCATGCTGCCGGTCATTGCCTGGCTGTGTTTTGCCAGCTTTGACGGTCCGGTTATCACGCTGCGGCGCTTGATGCTGCATGGTCCCTTTGTCGGACTGGTTTTTCTGTGCTCGTTAACCTGGCCCTATTGGTATCCGCCGATTGATTTTTTGCTGTGTGGGCAGTTTCTGGTTTATGGCGGGCTTTTGATGCGCCGGGCCGGTGCAGGGGAATCGTCTTATGGCGATGTTTGCATTGGCGATATTGGCGCGGCCCGGCGTATTGTTGCGGTGGTGGGCGGGGTGCTTATGCTCTCAGCCGTTATTGATGGCGCCATCGCCCTTGATTTTGCCTGGCAGCGGGGCCTGCATGCCCGCGAAATTGTCGCCAGTGGCAATGCGGTAATCCTGGCGTTTTGTGTTTTCTTGCTGGTCCGCCTTGGCAGCTACATCGCTCCACCAGAGCAAACCGGTGCCGTGGCTAAGGGCGATGCGCCTGCCCCGATCACGACAGCGCAGGCCCGGGCAGACTTGGCATCGGACCGTGATATTGCCGCTGAAATTGATCAATTGATGCAAACCCGCAAGCTATATCACGATCCTGATTTAACGCTGGATCGGCTGGCGCGCCGGGCGGTGATACCGGCGCGCGCAATTTCACTGGCGATCAATCGTTATTATGGTCGTAATATTTCCTGCATCATCAATGAATATCGCATTGCCGAGGCGATGCACCTATTAAGCAATACGGCCAAAACCATCACCGAAATCCAGTTTGATTGTGGTTTTCAAAGCAAATCAAACTTTAACCGCGAATTTCGCCGGGTGGCGGGCATGAACCCGCGTGATTACCGCAGCCAAAATGCCGATACGCCTGCCAAGTTGGCGACACCGTTTAATGCCGGGCCAAAAACGCCAGAACCTGTTGCGTGACTTCCTGATGAATTTGCGGGCGGTCGCTCTTGACGCCGTCTTTGCAAATGATTCCATCGCCGGGTTTTTCGGCTTCAAGCAGGTTAATGGCATTGGGCTTGCAGCTTTGCAGGAAGCTGAAATGGGCGGCGTTTTCCAGTACGATTAATGTACGGTATTTGGCTGGCAAATGATCAAACAGATAACGCGATTCAAGTTTTGCCGGGAGTTTGGGGTTGGGGCTGCCTGCTGCGATGACCAGGGTTGGAATGGTGATGTGGCCGAGGCTATCCTCGCTAAAGCCGCGCGCCAGGCCAAGATCAAGCGAGATCACCCGTTTGATGCGCGGGTCGCGTAAATTCTGTTCCAGGTTTGTGCGATCCGTTGCCGTTTTGCCAATGGCAAAGTCGCGGACAACGTCGCAAGCGGCCAATTCGGGGTGACGCTGGCAATCTTGCGCCATTTTGTCGGCATCCATGCGCGCACCCGCCAGTTCCAGAACGGTCCAGCCGCCCAGTGAATGTCCGATGGCTGAAATGTCAGACGTATCGATATGCGGCGCCCATCGGGCATCCTGCTCCAGTGCGGTAACGAGATGCGAAATATCAGCTGGGCGCTGCCACAGGCGGGCCCCTTTAAGCGGTTCAAGGTCACGGCTGGTGGTGCCGGGATGGTTGATAGCGGCGACAATATATCCGGCCTGAGCCAGCGATGTTGCCAGCCAGGCCTGATTGCGCCAGTTGCCGCCAAAACCGTGCGACAGCACAATAAGGGGATGCGGTTGCGCATCGGGGGCGGCATCGATAATGGCTTTCTCGCCGACAAAGGCGGCATTATCCGCGATCAGGGTCGCTGTTGTGTGGGTTACATTTTCGGTTGGATACCAGATTGCCCCGGAAAGTGCCCGGCCCTGGTCGCTGGCCGGAATTTCCAGTTTTTGAAACCCGGTTTCATGGCGGGGCTGGTCTGCGTGCGCATTGCTGCAAAACAGGGACGATGCGCCCAGGATCATGAGGGTGAAAAAAGCGATTTGGCGACGGCGTAACATGAAAGGACCTTTGGTGATCGGTGGAAGGGATGTCCTTAATGTGCGCCAAACGTGCCAGATGGTGCGACCTTGATCGCGATCGAGGTCCTTTTTGGGGCTGTAAAAATCAAAAAGGCGCACAAACCAAAACGGTTGCGCGCCTTTTGCGTCAGTGTTCGGCGGATGCGAATTAGCGGAACAGCATCACCGGCACATGGCAGGATCGTACCATTTCGGTGGTGGTGCTGCCGATAATCAGGTTGCGAATGCGCGAATGACCATAGGCCCCCATCACCAGAAGATCGAACTTGTCATTTTCGATGCGGGTTTTGATCACGGTCTCGGCATCCCCCTTTTCGGTGGCGCTTTCGGCGTTAATCCCGGCGGCGTTCAGGATGGCAACCGCGTCGTCAAGCGACTGGCGGGCATCTTTGTTAAGCTCGCCCGCCGCCAAAAGCAGGCAGGAGAGGCCCTTAAACAGCTTGCTTTGGGCGATGTGATTAACGGCCTTCATCACACTGGGGCCGCCATCAAAGGCGATGACGAATTTTTCAATCGGTTTAAAGGCGCGTGATGTGACCAAAACCGGTTTGGTCGCCCCGCGCACCACACGCTCCAGGTTGGACCCCAAATGGTTCTTGGCAAAATCAGCTGCTTCGCCGCGTTTGCCAATTATGATCAGACCGGCATCCTGTTCAAATTCGCCAATGGTTTCGATCAAATCGCCGTGGCGGAGTTTGGTCTCGACCTCAATCGCGCTTTGTTCACGGATATGTTCACTGGCCTCCGCCAGCAGCAAGCGGCCATGTTGCAGGGCCAGTTTGCTTTTTTGCGCATCCAGGTCGGCCAGTTCCTGTAACAGTGCACTGCGTGCACCCAGTTTCAGGTTGCCGGAAAAATCGGCCTGTTCGCCGGCAGCATGGCGACGGCCCAGCACATGTACCAGTGACACGGATGCCTCGATGCGTTCGGCAATCCAGGCGGCGTGGTCACACACGCTGTTGGAATAGATTGAACCGTCAATCAGGGCGATAAGCTTGGTCATGATGGTTGCGTCCTTCCCTAGTGGCCTGCAAGGCGTTCAAACGCGCCCGGCTTGTCATGGATGGCAAGTTTGTCGACGATTGTTTCGCTTGCTTCATTGAGGCCGATCAATTCAACCTCGGCCCCTTCGCGGCGGAATTTCATCACCACCATGTCCAGTGCCGAAACGCTGGAAATATCCCAGATATGGGCGTGGGTGACATCAATAACGACTTTATCAAGGGCTTCGCGGAAATCAAAAGCCTTGGAAAAACGCTCGACCGAGGCAAAGAAGATTTGCCCTTCGACATGATAGGTGCGTGTTGCACCATCATTGGAAATTTCGCTGCGGACCCGAAAGATTTGCGAGACTTTCCAGGCAAAGAAAATACTCGACAGCAACACACCAACCAGAACGCCAATTGCCAGGTTATGGGTAGGGTTTGCGACAACAGCCACCACAGTTGCCAGCATCACGATAGACGAACTGCGCGGATGTGTTTTCAGGTTTTTGATCGAGGACCAGCTAAAGGTACCGATCGAAACCATGATCATGATGGCAACCAGGGCCGCCATCGGAATGATGCTGACCAGATCACCCAGAACCACCACCAGAATCAGCAGGAAAATACCGGCCAACATTGTTGAAAGGCGGGTGCGGCCACCCGATTTGATGTTGATCACCGACTGGCCGATCATGGCGCAACCGGCCATGCCGCCAATAAAGCCGGTAAAAAAGTTTGCAATGCCCTGACCGTAACATTCGCGCGTACGGTTTGACGGGGTATCGGTCAAATCATCAATGATAGTCGCCGTCATCAGGGATTCCAGCAGGCCAACGGTCGCAACCCCGGCGGAATAGGGCAGAATGATCAGTAAAGTATCAAGGTTGAATGGCACATTGGGAATACCAAAGGCCGGGAAAGCGTCGGGCAATGCGCCCATATCGCCAACGGTGTGGAAATCGGCATCAATGAATAGGGAGATCGTGGTTAGCACGACAATGGAGACCAGCGGCGAGGGAATGGCCTTGGTGATGCGCGGGAACAGGTAAATGATGGCAAGGCCACCGGCCACCATCACATATGTCACCCACGGCACATTGATCAGTTCCGGTAACTGGGCCATGAAAATCACGATCGCCAGGGCGTTGACAAATCCGGTCAGGACGGATTTGGAAACAAACTGCATCAGGTTTCCCAGCCGCAGCAGGCCCGCCAGCATTTGTAAAATACCGGCCAACACCGTTGCGGCCAGCAGGTAATCCAGCCCGTGTTCACGCACAAGCGAGCCCATCAAAACGGCGGTTGCGGCAGTTGCGGCTGAAATCATGCCGGGGCGACCGCCAAAAATGGCGGTAATTACGGCAATAGAGAATGACGCATACAGGCCGACCTTGGGGTCAACCCCGGCAATAATGGAAAAGGCGATGGCTTCGGGAATCAGCGCCAGGCCAACAACCATAGCGGATAATACGTCATTGCGAATATTGCCCAGCCATTCGGCGCGCAATTTCGGAAGAAAATCGGTGTTCACAGGAATATCTCCAGTCGTCCCCCGTCCCGCGTCGATGGGCGCGGGTCGTCTTGTAACGGAATTTGCGAAAATCCGGGATAATCGGTTAATCAGGTGCCGTGTTGCCCCACATAAAACAGGCGCCGGGAAGAAATTTTCGTCGCACTTGCTGGGCAGTGATTAATCGGGCGGCCCCCTACATCGAACCAAAATCCATAATTATTCAAATCACATGCTGCATTGCAGCGGCTTGTACCTACCCCAATTTCGCCCAAAACACAACCTTGCCTGCCTTTCCCCTGCGGGGTGCAGACATGCAGATGACCGTGCAAAAGGCGTTTGGGATTGTGTTGGGGATGATTGGGAAGGTAAGGGTCGCAGGCGTAAACAGGTGTGTTTGGCTCAAAAAAGGGCGGCACCGCCAAACGATGCCGCCCCTTTGTGAAAGGATGATGAAACCGTGATTAAAACCGGGATTAACGGTTCTGACGGTTATCGATCAGGTCATTGACCACACCCGGATCGGCGAGGGTCGAGGTGTCGCCAAGCTGATCATATTCGTTTGCCGCAATTTTGCGCAGGATACGGCGCATGATTTTGCCCGAACGGGTTTTCGGCAGGCCCGGCGACCATTGCAGGTAATCGGGGCTGGCAATCGGGCCGATTTCCTTGCGCACCCATTTCACCAGTTCGGCCCGCAATTCATCACTCGGTTCTTCATCGGCATTCAGCGTGACATAGGCATAAATACCCTGGCCCTTAATGTCGTGCGGAACACCGACAACGGCGGCCTCTGCCACCTTCGGATGGGCAACCAGGGCGCTTTCAACTTCGGCCGTGCCCATACGGTGGCCCGAAACGTTGATCACGTCATCGACACGCCCGGTAATCCAGTAATAACCGTCTTCATCGCGACGTGCACCGTCCCCGGTGGTGTAAACCCCGGCAAAGGTTGAAAAATAGGTCTGGATGAAGCGTTCATGATCGCCATAAACCGTGCGCATCTGACCCGGCCAGCTATATTTGATCACCAGGCTGCCTTCGGTTGCCCCTTCCAGTTCGTTGCCTTCATGGTCCAGCAGGGCCGGTTCAACACCAAAGAAGGGCAGGGTGGCGGAACCCGGCTTCAAATCCGTTGCACCGGGCAGCGGCGTAATCAGAATGCCGCCGGTTTCGGTCTGCCACCAGGTATCGACAATCGGGCATTTCCGTTTGCCAACATGTTCATGATACCATTCCCAGGCTTCCGGGTTGATGGGCTCACCCACCGACCCCAGAATGCGCAGCGATGACAGGTCAGCTTTTTCCACCCATTCGGCCCCTTCGCGCATCAGGGCGCGAATGGCGGTCGGGGCGGTATAGAAAATATTGACCTTGTGCTTTTCGCACACTTTCCAGAAGCGCGAGGCATCCGGGTAGCTGGGCACACCTTCAAACATCAGGGTGGTGGCCCCATTGGCCAGCGGGCCATACACGATATAGCTGTGGCCCGTGACCCAGCCCACATCGGCGGTGCACCAGTAAACATCGCCTTCATGGTAATCAAAGACATATTGATGCGTCATGGACGCATAAACCAGATAGCCGCCCGATGTGTGCAAAACGCCCTTGGGTTTGCCGGTGGAGCCAGATGTGTAAAGCACAAAAAGCGGGTCTTCGGCATTGACCTCGGTCGGGGGGCAGTCCGGCGATGCGGCATCGCAAATGTCCTGGTACCAGACATCGCGGGCATCGTTCCAGGGAATGTCCTTGCCGGTATGTTTCACCACCACCAGCTTTTCAACCGATTTGACACCGGCATGGGACAGGGCCTCGTCGGCATTGCGTTTTAAGGCAACGCCCCGGCCGCCCCGCAGGCCTTCATCGGCGGTGATCACGACCTTTGCGCCGCAATCCTCGATGCGGCCCGCCAGGGCCTCGGGCGAGAAACCACCAAAAACAATGGAATGGATGGCACCAATACGCGCGCAGGCCAGCATGGAAACCGCAGCTGCCGGGATCATCGGCAGATAAATGACAACGCGGTCGCCCTTGTTCACGCCCATCGATTTCAGGGCATTGGCAAAACGCGAAACCCGTTCATGCAGGTCTTTATAGGTGATGTGTTCGGAAACCGACGGATCATCGCCTTCAAAAATGATCGCTGTCTGATCGCCGCGCTTTTCAAGGTGGCGGTCCAGGCAGTTGGCCGACACGTTCAGCGTGCCGTCTTCATACCATTTGATATAAAGATTGTGCGGATCATAGCTGACATTTTTGACCTTGGTGAAAGGCTTGATCCAGTCAATGCGCTTGCCATGTTCGCCCCAGAAACCTTCCGGGTCCTCGACCGATTGTTTGTACATGGCATCGTATTTGGCCTTGTCGATCAAAGCACCTTTGGCGATTTCATCGGAGACGGGATAAACGTTCGCAGACATTGTTAAGCCTCTTGTTCGTTTCCTGTTGTCTATGCGTTCACACCGCATACCCGCCCGCAAAGACCAGGGTATGTGCACCGGTGTGAAAATTCGGTGCGGTCCAGTTTCCCGCCTGGCTGTGCCTGACAGCCTTCCGTTACGGAAAGCCGGTCAAACGAGACCTGTCGCTTGCGCCCTATGCTAGTGCGCAGAACATATTCAGGGAATACAACTTAAGACGGGTGCCGCAAGACAGCAAAGTTGCCCTTTGCCTGGGAATAAGATTGTGATGACGCCATTTGGATGGACGTTTGGGAGCGTTTTGCATCCGCTGGCGGTTGTTGTTTTTAAAAAGCCGTTTCCTGAATAGATGCTTGAAGCATAGTCACAATTTTCCGGTTTCGCCAGTGGCACAGGCGAAATTGGCATTATTTTCCTTTTTTGGTCGCAAATCGTGTGCGCCCAGCGTTAAACCACAGATCGTCTCGTAAACAGGGTTTGATCATGATACCGGAACTTGTTGCGCCGGTTGCCGTATTTGATGCGGGAATCGGCAGTTATTCAATTGTTGCGAAGATTCGCGAAAAATGGCCGCAAAAGGATATCGTCTATTTTGCCGATCGCGCCAGTTTTCCCTATGGTCGCAAAAATGCGGCATCGTTGCTGGAGGTCATGCGTCAGACCATTGATTATTTGAATAATTTTAACCCGTCGGGCATTGTTATTGCGTCCAATGCCCCCTCGATCATGGTGTTAAACGATGTACAAAAGCTGACATCAACACCGGTGAGCGGGGTTCTGCCACCCGTGCTGGCCGCTATTGCGGCATCGGCGAGCGGGCATGTTGCGGTGATGGGGGTGGCATCGTTAATTGATAGCGACATGTTTGCACAGTTTGTGGCGCCATTTGCCGGGCAGGCGACGGTTACGGGCTTTAACGCATCGGGCGCGATTGACCATGTTGAAAATGGTGATTTCCTGTTTAAACCCGATGAAACCCGCGCCACCGTTGAAAAACTGATGGCCGATATTCTGGCCGTTGACCCGGAAATTGATGTGCTGACGCTTTCAAGCACCCATTTGCCGTGGCTGCGTCGATATTTTGAGGAAGCAGCCCCGAATTGCACCTTCTTGGACCCGGCTGATGACGTGGTAAATGCCCTTGATATTGGCCCGATGGGCAAGGGGATTACCTATGGCGTGGCAACCGAAGCCCCCGGTTTTGAAATTGCCGAATTTGAAAAGATGTTGCGCCAGATCGGCGTGGATTTGCCCATTCATAAAGCCGTCTTTTGACGGCTTTATCGGCGCTGCTGTTTGCGTGGCTGGATTTATAAGAACAAAACAGATACAACCGAATTGTCCTGTAATCAGATGGTGTGAATATGGATCCGGTTTCTTTGGCCGTCGGCGGCATTGTGGTTTTGGTGGTGTCGCTGGTTTTCAGTGCGCAACTGGTCAAACGGGCGCGGGAATCGGCCCGGGCCGAGGCTGAATCGCATCAGGCGCTGTTGGCCGCCCAGCTTGAA
Source organism: Thalassospira sp. TSL5-1 (assembly GCF_001907695.1). Lineage (NCBI taxonomy): Bacteria > Pseudomonadati > Pseudomonadota > Alphaproteobacteria > Rhodospirillales > Thalassospiraceae > Thalassospira > Thalassospira sp. TSL5-1. Next base: position 124,646 of record NZ_KV880641.1, on the reverse strand, counting down.
CAGGCCGAAGCCACCCGCCGCGATTTGGCAAGCGAACTGGCCCAGTTGCGTGACCGGTTTGATACGGTTGCCGAAAAACGTGCCATTGCTGAAACCACGGCCAACCGGGTACCGGGGCTGGAAAGCGAAATTCGCGAATTGCGCACATCGCTGGAACATTGGCGCGAAAAAGGCGCGGAGCTGGAAACCGCGCTCGAAAAGGAACGCGAAGCCGCCCAGGAAAAACTTCAGATGCTGGATGATGCGCGGGTCAAACTGCTCGATAGTTTCAAGGCGCTGTCATCGGATGCGTTGAAGGTCAATAACGACGAATTCATGAAAATGGCCCGCGAAAGTTTCTCGCGCCTGCAGGAAGGGGCCAAGGGCGACCTTGAAAAACGCCAGCAGGCGATTGACGGCCTGGTCAAACCCATCAAAGAGCGGCTGGAGGCCTTTGATATCAAGGTCAATGAACTTGAAAATTCCCGCAAGCAGGCATATGGCGAATTGCGTGAACAGGTGGGGTCACTTGTGGTATCCCAGCAGCGCCTGTCGCGCGAAACGCAAACGCTAAGTTCCGCGCTGCGCTCCAGTTCGTCGGTATCGGGCAAATGGGGTGAATTGCAGCTTAAGCGTATTGTCGAACTGGCCGGGATGCTGAACTATTGCGACTTTGAAGAACAGGTTCATTTCAAAACCGATGAGGGCGACCAGAAGCCCGATATGGTCATTAACCTGCCGGGCGGCAAAAAGATTGTCGTCGATGCCAAGGCTCCGACATCAGCCTATCTTGAGGCGATCGAGGAAAAATATGACGATGATCGCCGCGAAACCCTGATGGGGACCTATGTTACCAATGTGCGTAAGGTGATTTCCGGTCTTTCCAAGAAATCCTATTGGAAATCTGTTAATTCACCGGAGTTTGTTGTGTTATTTTTGCCGGGGGAAAGTTTTTTTTCGGCAGCCCTGGAGCGTGACCCTAGCCTGATTGAGGACAGTTTCCGCGATGGGGTGATTTTGGCAACGCCCACCACGTTGCTGGGTTTGCTCAAGGCTGTGGCCTATGGCTGGCGGCAGGAGGCCCTGGCCGATAATGCCCGCGAGATTAGCGAAATTGGTCAGCAATTGTTTGATCGGTTGGGTACGCTTGCCAAAAACTTTACCGCAATGGGCAAGTCGCTGGAGGGGACGGTCAAGCATTACAACAAAACGCTGGGCTCGCTTGAAAGTTCGGTGCTGGTGTCGGCCAAGCGGTTGAAGGAAAAGCAGATTGTGGCCGATGACCGCGAGATTGATCAGCCCACCCAGTCCGAAACCCATGTGCGCCAGCTTAGCAAGCCGGAGCTGACCGCCCATATGCTTGAAGACAAGAGCTAACGCCAACAGGGCGGTTGGGCGACGGATTTCTTGACTCCCTCAACGTGCGGTCTTATCTCCAAGGCCAACTTATATTATATTGAAACCGTTCCAGCCGTGTTCCTGTGCCTTGCGCGGGCCGGTTTGGACGGTTTCCTGTTTTGACCCGGAAAATCTGACATGGCCTTGCGTGAAATTCTTATCGTTCCTGACCCCCGCTTAAAACAGGAATGCGAACCGGTATCCGATGTGGATGACGAGATTCGCCAGATTCTGGATGATATGCTGGAAACCATGTATGACGCGCCGGGCATTGGCTTGGCCGGTCCGCAGATTGGTGTGATGAAACGGGTTATTGTGCTCGATGTTTCCGACGACAAGGAAAAACCGGCGCCGATGAAAATGGTCAACCCGGAAATTATCTGGGAGTCCGAGGATGTATCGGTTTATCAGGAAGGTTGCCTGTCGATCCCGGAGCAATATGCCGATGTTGAACGCCCGGTCGAAGTTGGCGTGCGTTACCTTGATGAAAACGGCAAGGAACATGAGATCGAGGCCGATGGCCTGCTGGCAACCTGTATCCAGCACGAGATTGATCATCTCGACGGGGTGCTGTTTACCGATTATCTGAGTGCGCTGAAACGCAATATGATCCTGAAAAAGGTTATGAAATTGCAGAAGGCCAAGAAATCGGCCTGATACTGGCGCGGGTGTTGTGCTGTTATGTAATCTTGCCAGAGGACCGGTTTTGCCGGTCCTTTGTTATATCGGGTGTTTTATCGGGCTTGTGTGCCTGTTTGCGCCGGTAAAAGGATGGCGTGCAGCGGTACTTTTGTAAAAATGTGTCGTTGAACTGGCGGATGCTGCCAAATCCGGCCTCAAAGGCAATATCGGCGATCTTAAGGTCGCTTGTATCTAGCAGGCGTTTGGCGCATTGCAGGCGCATTGTGCGCGCCGACTGAAGCGGTGTGGCGCCAATATGTTTTTGAAACAGGCGGGATAAATGCCGCTCGCCGATGCCAAGCCTTTCCGCCAGCTCCCCGATATTGCCGCGGTTTAAGGCCCCTTCCTCGATCAGTTTCAGGGCACGAAAGACGGTTGCCAGTGTGCCGTTCCAGGCGGCCGATCTGGGTGCTGATTCCGGGCGGCATCGCAGGCAGGGGCGAAAGCCCTGTGCCTCGGCTGCCGGGGCGGTCGGAAAATAAACCACATTTTTGCGAAGCGGTTGCCGGACCGGGCAAACCGTGCGGCAGTAAATTTTCGAGGTTGTGACCCCAACAAAAAACACCCCGTCAAATGTCGGGTCACGCGCCAGCCGTGCCGCCTCGCATATTTCAAAACTCAGCATGGGGTAAAGTTAGCCGGGCTGGCATGACTTGTCGAACGGATATGGATTTTAAGGTCCGAAAACCGCCAGATGACGGAACGGTTTGTATGCCAATGTCGCCGTCAAGAACAGCAATGTGGTGTGCAACGGCGGAGAACCCCAATGACAGGATTTAAAACCGAACATGTGGCGATGGCATCGGTCGCCCTATCCGGTCTTGTCTGGGGTATTTTCTGGATTCCATTGCGGGCGCTGGATGACAACGGGATTACCGGCATTTGGGCGATTGTGCTGTTTTATCTGGTGCCAGCGATATTGCTGCTGCCGGTGATGATGATGCGCTGGCGGCGGCTTTTGCGGTTGGGGTGGCCCCTGCATGTTGCCGGGATGCTCGCCGGGACGGCACTTGTTCTCTATGCGGCATCCCTTGTGTTTACCGATATTGTCCGGGCCTTGCTGTTTTATTACCTCACCCCGTTATGGAGCACCCTGCTTGCCCGCATCATGATCCGGGAAGCTATTACCGGTGCCCGTTTGGGGACGATTGCTTTGGCATTAAGCGGGCTTTTGCTGATTCTTGGGTTTGATAGCGGCTTTGCCGGGATGTTGCGGGCCGGTGACTGGATGGGGATTGCCTCGGGCATTGTCTGGGCGATTGCCGCTGTCTGGATGAAGTCGGATGCGGGTGGCAACGGATTTGATTTTACCCTGTCCTATTTTTTCTGGGGCAGTATGGCGGCATTGTTGTTAACCGCCTTGCCGCTGGAGGGGGCTGGTCATATTCCCGGCTGGTCGGCAATTTGGGATGTTTTGCCCTGGATTGTGCCTTTTGTGCTGTTTTTGGTCATTCCCCCGGCCTTTGCCGTGATGTGGGGGGCAACGGTGTTAAGCCCCGGTTTGCTGGCCATATTATTCATGACGGAGATCAGCGCCGGGACGATCACCGCCGCCATTTGGGCACATGAACCAATAGGTTTGCGCGATCTTGCCGGTGTTGTTCTGATCACGGGGGCCGGGATGTGGGAACCTGTTGTGCAAATGTACCGGGCCAAACTTCAGCCGGGCTGAGGGACCGCCTGGCGGCCGGCTTTTGGCCCGGATTATCCGGTGAGATGTGTTTCGGACTGCTGCTGTCCGATGATCCAGCCTTCCTGTGTACGAATTCGGTCTGAGTCAGGCAGGTTCTCGGCCCTTTTGCCAATTGCTATCAGGATCAGGCCGATTACGCCGATGAAGGCGTCAAAGGCATCATCTTTGCCATTGGCGTTGTCGATGCCGTTGGCGATTTGTGCCTGAATTTTCGGGGTTATGTGGATGCCCTGTTTTGCCAGATCGGGGATCAGTTGTGCCAGAACCTCGCACCGGGATTCCTGCCGGGATTTGGCAAAACGCCCTGATGGCAGGTTCATATGATGCAATCCCAGCCAACCATAAATTTCACCGGGATAGGTTTCGATAAAGGTAACGCCGGGCTGATGCAAAAGGCATCCAAGCTCGCCATCAAACGGCCAAATGTGACATCCGCGTTCAATGCCCGGCAAAAGAAGGTTTTGCCAGCCATGCAGCATCGCCTTGCCCACCTGATTGGCCCCTAACGTCCAGAACGGCACAGCGGCGGCAGGGCGACTGTTCGATGCTTTTTCACATTCGCGGTAAAGTTGGGCAAAATCATCAACACCCAGGCTATCAACAAGGTGAGCACGTTTAACATGGCCTTTGGCCCCGGCGCGGACCGGGTAAAAGGGCCGGGTGGGGGTGATTTGGTCCGGGGTTTCGCAAATCTCAAAAAAGCATTGCCCGGCGGGTTTTTTAAGCCAGTCCAGCACCGCGGCAAAGGTTTTAAACCCGGCCTTTTGATACCAGGCACGGCATAACCCGACGGGAAAATCCAGGCCCAGCACCACTCTTTTTTCCTTTGCCTGTTGTGCCAAAATATTGATGAACAGGGGAATGTCCCCGACGGGGGAGATGTCATCAATCAGCCAGTCCCCGTTTTTACGGCAGGCATGGGCCTTCCAGCGCCCCTTTGCTGTGACCGACCAGTCGGCATGGTAAATATCATCAATATCAAAGGGCATGCTGTGTCATTCGGGCTTGTCGCGGGGCAGGGATGATGCCGGTAAACCGACATGCGGCTTGTATTTTTTCGATCATACCGCCAAATTGCGCAAACATCAGTTTGCCTCTTACGATGAAATGGTTTGGTCATGACGAAATTGCGAATTGCCTTTATGGGAACGCCGGATTTTGCCCTGGTGGCGCTTAAGGAACTGGTTAAGGCAGGTCATGACGTGGTGTGTGTTTATTCCCAGCCGCCGCGCCCCGCTGGCCGCGGGCATAAGGAAACACCAACCCCGGTTCATGCCTGGGCGCACGATCAGGGGATCGAGGTGCGCACCCCCGTTTCCTTAAAATCCGATGCCGAAAAGCAGGCCTTTGCCGATTTGAACCTGGATATTGCCGTGGTCGCCGCCTATGGCCTGATTTTGCCAAAGGCGATTTTGGACGCACCGAAAATGGGTTGTTTGAACATTCACGCATCCCTGTTGCCGCGCTGGCGCGGGGCGGCCCCCATTCAGCGCGCCATTCTGGCGGGGGATGCCAAAACCGGTGTCACCATCATGCAAATGGATGTTGGCCTTGATACTGGCGATATGCTGCTGGTTGATGAAATTGCCATCACGCCGGAAACCTATGCCAGCGGCCTGCACGATGATTTGGCTGATATGGGCGGACGATTGATTGTCGAGGCGCTTGAAAAACTGCCTGCCGGGCAACTAACGGCTATTCCCCAGCCAGAAGCGGGCGTGACCTATGCCGCCAAACTGGAAAAAACCGAGGGCAAGCTGGATTTTGCCGATGATGCGGCCCTGCTGGAACGCAAAATCCGCGCCTTTACGCCGTGGCCCGGGGTCTATTTTGATTTTGGCAGGGAACGCATCAAGGTGCAGGCGGCCCTGCACGTCGCCGATGCCAGCGGCCAGCCCGGCGAGATTTTGGATGACCACCTGACCATCGCGTGTGGCAGCGGTGGTGCCCTGCGCCCGACCCGTATCCAGCGCCCCGGCAAGGCGGCAATGGATACCGATGCGGTTTTGCGCGGGTATGACAAACTGGCCCAGGGTGTTATTGTTTCCTGATATTGTCCTGGGCGTATTTGGGCGTGCCGGTGTTCCTTATCAGCTTAACAGGAAACTTTGATGACAGAAATTCGCCTTGCCACCAATCATGATGGTGATCAGATCGGTGATTTGATTGCAAAAGTATTTGCCGAATATCCCGGCTGTGTTTTTGACCGGGCGGCAGAATTTCCCGAACTTGATGCTATCGCCGATGATTTCGCCCCGCAAGGTGCCATCTGGGTGGCGGAAAATGCCGATGGGCGGATTATTGGCTGCCTGGGGATAAAGATTTCCGCTGATCAAACGGTGGCGGAACTGCACAAGGTTTATCTGGATAAATCCAGCCGCGGGCAGGGCCTTGCCCAGCGCCTTCTTGGCGGTGCACGGGACTGGCTGTTGGCACAACACCCCGCCTGTCAGGAACTGATTTTATGGACCGATACCCGCTTTATTGCCGGGCATCATTTTTATCGTAAATGCGGTTTCATCGAAACCGGCCAGACCCGCAGGTTGGATGACCTTAGCAATTCGGCGGAATTGGCCTTTTGTGCCGAACCGGCAGCGATTTTAGCTGTGGCATAATTGTTGGGCTGTGGCGAACCATTCGCCATGTCTTCAAGGTTTTGATCGTCGATACAAAACAGCCTGACCCAAATGATCAGGCTGTTTTGTGTTATTCTGTTTTTGGAAAATAAGGCCTAGCTGACTTGCCCTTTTGCGGTGGCTTCGGGGTTGAGCGCCTTTTGGTTGGTTTGCACCGGGCGGCCATCTTCGCGGCGGACAGAACGGGCATCGCGCATCCCCAGTTCCCACGGCGGGACCGGTGTAAATTTTTCGGCCAGAAAGTCCACAAAGGCGCGGACCTTGGGCGAAAGGTGCCGCTTATGCGGATACACCGCCGAAATCCAGGCGCGGTCATGGATAAAATCGGTCAGAACCGGGGTCAGGCGACCCGCACGGATGTCTTCATGGACCAGATATTCGGCGAGGCGGGCCATGCCCAGCCCGGCAACAACGGCGGCATGAAGCGCATCGCCATCATTGGCCGAAAAGCTGCCCTGGGCGCGAAAGGACATATGGCCTTCGGGCGTTTCAAAATGCCAGTCATTGAAACTTTCGCGTGAGGATAGATGCAAACAGTTATGGTTCACCAGATCCTGCGGTTTGCGCGGAATGCCGTTTTTCTCCAGATAATCCGGCGAGGCGACAATAAAACGCCGGTTGACGGCATATTTACGGGCAATCAGCGATGAATCCTCAAGTTCGGACAGGCGAATGGCAAGGTCATAACCATCGTTGACCAGATCGGTGAATTTATCATCCAGCGTCAGTTCGATGCGCACGTCCGGATACATATTCAGAAATTCCGGGATCAGCGGCACCACCTGGTATTTGGTAAAGGCGACCGATGCGTTAATGCGCAAGGTACCGCGCGGGGCGGCATAAAGCTGTGTGACAACTTCTTCGGCTTCTTCAATTTCATTTAGAATTGTGCGCGCACGTTCATAAAAGGCGCGGCCTTCCTCGGTCAGGCTTAATTGCCGGGTCGTCCGCATTAGCAAACGGGCCCCCAGCCGGTCTTCTAACCGCGAGATGTATTTTGACACCGCGGATGGAGACAGGCGCAAAGCCCGTGCTGCTGCCGAAAAGCTGCCTTCTTCAACAGCATAGACAAAGATTTCCATTTCTGCAGCGCGATCCATCGGCGTTTCCTCAGATCAAGTTGGTTATTTGTGATCATTGTTCATAAGTAATGTGCATATTGAGGTAATTCCCCTTCGCAGTAAAGAGAATTAGATTGTTTTTCAGACGAAGCGGCGATGTTGCCGCGAAAACCGAAATTCAAGGAGGTCCGATATGAGGACGTTTGCTGACATCAAATTGCTGAACATTGAAACCAGCGAGATTGAAGCTGGCGTGCGCAAGGGCCAGCAGCTTCGCGCTGAATATATCAGCAGCTTTTTCCGTAACCTTTTCAAAGGTTCCGATGACAAAGCCGGTCGTACTGCGACCCCTGCCGGCACCGTTGGTGGTGCAGCCTGATCTTTGATCAGAACTTAAACCGTGAGCGCGTTGCCCGCGCTCCGGTACCTACCCGAGTTTTACTGTAGCGTCCTTCCTCCCAAGTTATGACGCTGTTTTCCCGACTGGCCCGGACACTTTTGTGTTCCGGGCCATTTTTTTGCCCTCGGGGCACAAATGGTTTTCATCATTTGCTGCCCTGATGTCCTTGGGCGGCATGTCGGCGATGCGGCACTGTGCCAAGGTGCGGTGGCTGGTAAAATCCTGGCCGTTCCGCCAGCCACGATAACAGGGTTGCCACAGCCATGCCGATTACGGTTGCCATTAATATGGTGGGCAATGCGACATGTGCAGCAAATAACCAGCCATAAATAGGCGGCCCCGCCGAGGATGCCAGGACCATAATCGCTGTCAGACTGGATCGGACAGAGCCAATTTCGCTGATCGGGACCAGATCCGGGACAATGGCCGTGCGCAGTGTGGTGGCACAGCCGGTGGTAAACCCTGCCAGCGCCATATAAACGGGGATGATCTGCCCGGTTTCGGCAAATGTCAGCACGACAACCCCGCCCATCAACGGCAACAGGTGCCAGGGAAACAGTCGCCGCGCCCCGAATTTGTCAATCAGCGGGCCGCTGCCAAAGGCCCCGATCACCGATGTGATGGCAAATACGGTAAAACCTGCCGCAAACCAGCCCAGATCAATCGACTTTTGGCTGGCAATGACCGATTGATGAAAAAACAGGGCGGTCAAGACCAGCGGCTGCCCGGCGAGCATGGGAATTGTTAGCCAGATATAGACCGACTTGAAAAGCCTTGGATGTGCGGTGGTTTTCTTCGATACATCATCGGCGTTTTGGATTGGGGTGTTTGGCTGCGTTTCAGCGGGTGCTTTTGTTGATATTTCTGCGTTTGCATTATTGGCCGGAATGGCGCGAAAACGGGCATTGCCGCGCACCAGCCAGAGGGCCAGCGGCAGCATCACCGCCAAAATAACAATACCCGCCCCAACAAAGGCCATTCGCCAGCCAAGGGCGGCAATCAGGCCCAGGAAAAGGGCGGGCATGATAGCCTCGGCCATGGGAAAACCAAAGGCGGCAATCGCCAGTGCTCGGCCCCGGCTGCGATCAAAATAGCGGGCAATGCTTGTCATGCTGACATGGCTCATTAACCCTTGCCCGCCAAAACGCAGGATAAACATCCCGGCAATCAGAACGTAAATATTCTCTGCGCCCGAGGTGACAAAACAGCCAATTGCCAGAAAAATCATGACCAGCAGGCTGTAACGCAACATGTCGATCCGGTCGATCATGCGGCCGACAAAGGGCAGGGCACAGGCACTGGCGATGGTGATGCCGGCATAAATGTTGGCAAACCCGGTTTCGCTAATGCCCAGGCTTTGTGAAATGAAGGGAACAAATAAGGCGATTAAAAATGTCTGGCCAAAGGCCGAACCAAAACTGTGCAAAGCCCCAAACGCCAACGGGCGTGGGGATTGACGCAAAAGGTGGAAAAACTCCATTTTAAAACTTACTGGTTTGAGTGTGATAAATAATTTAAATTGTATCGATTCAAATTATCGTCGTCTACAGCCCAAGCGGGTAATGTCCACGCATCTGATACCGGAATGTTCCGATAGTACCTTGTAAAAGGCTGTTATGTTAGACCTTAGCCGTGATTTTGCGTTGTAACAGTGCCTTGGGGTCCATCCACGTCACAGGGGCGGACCTTGATGGCAGCCTGCGCCTGTTCGCCCAGATCAAGGCAGTTTTTCATTTGCGGGCTGCACACATGCCAGCCGCCGCCAGTGGCCCCGGATGCAGCCAGGTTGAGTTCCGGCAGGACGCCAAGGTGCGGGGTATAAACCCACCAGTCATTTTTCAAAATCGCGTCGGGCGGGGGTTCCATACCGGCCCCGCCGCCCTTCACACGGGCTTCCACAATTTTAAGCCCGTGTGGCACGATGTGATAATCCTCCTGCCAGCCGGTATGCTCGACCGAGTGCATCCACGACAATGTAAAGGCCGTGATGGCAAGGCTGATGGTTTTACCCGCTGTCAGGATGCAAAGGCCCATTGATCAGGCCCCTGCGGTTTCTTTGATTTTGCGCAGGCGCAGCCAGTGCATGGTACAAAACAGCGCAAACAGGGCAAAGCCCATAAGGTCGGTGACGGAATAGGCAGCAATCAGGCTAAAGGCGGCTGCGACCGCAATCAGCCGTTCCGGGATGGTCAGGCGGATATTGAATGCCCCGATCACCGCCATGCCCCACAGGCCAATGGCAATGGCCGTTTTGACAAAAATATAGGCGACCGCCGGAATATAGCCAATTTCATCGGCCATTGGCCCGCCATCCTGCAGCATCAAGGCGGGGGTATAAACCGACATGAAGGGAATCAGGAACCCGGCCGCCGCCACCTTGACCGCCTCAAACGAGATTTTAAGCCCGCTTGCCCGCGCAATCGGCGCGGCGGCAAAACAGGCCAGGGCCACCGGTGGTGTCAGATCGGCCAGAATGCCGAAATAGAACACGAACATGTGGCTGACAATCAGCGGCACACCCAGTTGCAACAGCGCCGGACCGGCGATGGAAGAGGTGATGATATAGTTGGGAATGGTGGGAATGCCCATGCCCAGAATGATGCAGGTGATCATGGTCAGGATCAGGGATAGGAACAGGCTTTGGGACCCGACATGAACAATGAAGGCCCCAAAGGTATTGGCAACGCCAGTCAGCGTCATGGTGCCAATAATGATGCCCACCACGGCACAGGCAACCCCAACGGGCAGGGCGGTTTTTGCGCCTTCGGCCAGTGAATCGCGGCAGACCAGCAGGGTTTCACGCCCGCCTTTGGAAATGGCATTCCAGGCCATCAGGATCAGGATGGCACCGGCAATGACATGAATGCCAAATTCCAGAAACGCCGCCGAAATCACACCAAGGCAGATCCAGAAAATGGTGCGGATGATGCCCTTGGGCAGGCCCAGAACAATCGAGCTTCCCAAAATCAGCAATACTGTCAGTGCCAGGCCCACGGTCCCGGCAAAAAGCGGGGTATAGCCGCTAAATAGCAGATAAACCAGCACGGCCAGCGGCAAGATCAGATACCAGCCCTTGCGAATGGCGGCCCGCGGCGAGGGCAGTTCGGATTTGTCCATGCCCGAAAGGCCATATTTGCCCGCTTCCAAATGCACCATCCAGAAGACCGAGGCAAAATACAGGATCGCGGGAATAAGGGCGGCCTTGACCACTTCGTAATATTCGACACCCAGCGTTTCGGCCATGATAAAGGCCACGGCCCCCATCACCGGCGGCATAAGCTGCCCGCCCATGCTTGATGTTGATTCAACCCCACCGGCAAAGGCCGGGCGGTAGCCAAAACGTTTCATCAGCGGAATGGTGAACTGGCCGGTTGTGACCACATTGGCAACACCAGAGCCCGAAATGGTGCCCATCAGACCCGATGAAATGACTGAAACCTTGGCCGGCCCGCCGCGTGCATGGCCCACAAGACCCATCGAGACATCGGTAAAAAGCTGGATCATCCCGGCCTTTTCCAGAAAGGCGCCAAACAGGATGAACAAAAAGATGTAGGTCGAGGAAACATAAATCGGAATGCCGTAAATGCCCTCGGTCCCATAGGTCATATGGTCGATGACCTGGGTGAAGGCATAACCCCGGTGATTAAGTGGCGAGGGGAGATATTGCCCGAACAGGCAATAGGCCAAAAAACAGGCGGCAATAATTGGCAGGGCCGGGCCCATCAGCACATAGGCCCCGGCAAAAACGCCGATCAGGGCGACAATGCCAAAAACAATGTCGATATTGTTCGGGTCGCCGGCGCGCAGGATCAGGTCGTTATATTCAACCCACTGATACCCGGCAACGGCAACACCTGACAGGCCCACAATCCAGGCTAGGGTTTTCACCGGCAGGCTGGCCTTGCGACCAATCGCGATCAGCGGGAAAATCAGCAGGATCAAAAAACCGACATGGATGGCGCGTGTCACCTGGCTGGGAAAGTCAATCAGGTGGGCAGCGGTCGAAATCTGGAAGGCGGAAAAGATAAAGGCGATCCAGAACAGCAAACGTCCCTCAAAGGTGGGCGCAAAGCTGTCAACCAGTGGGTCGTGAACCGCCAGATCAGGGGAATCGGCTGGTACGTGATGGGCGGATTGGTCTTGCGACATTTAGTTAGGGTCCCCGGCAAGGTCGGCTTCAGGCAGGTTGGAAAGATTTATGGGTGGGTAAAAAGCAAACCCGGCCGGGATGATAAGACCCCGGCCGGTAAATAAGGGCACAGTCGGCACCGTTTAACGGTGGAACTGACTGTGAGCGGCACTTACATGATGCCTTTTTCTTTGTAGTATTTTTCCGCACCCGGATGCAGCGGCAGCGGCATGCCTTTGACGGCATTTTCCAGCTTGATCGCCTTGGCCGCATTGTGGGCGGCTTCCAGGGTTGGCAGGTTTTCAAACAGTTGTTTGGTCATCTGATAGGCGATTTCGTCGGAAACGCCGGAATGCGACACCAGGAAGTTGACGATGGCAACGGTCGGCACATCGTCTGCCTGGCCTTCATAGGTGCCTGACGGAATGGTGCCAGCAATATAGGGGGCACCCAGTTTCTCGGCGACTTCCGCCGGAACCGACACAATGGTTACATCCATCGAGGATGACAGATCCTTGAGCGAAGCCACACCCAGGCCTGCTGATTGCAGGGTGGCGTCAAGCTGGCGGTTTTTCATCAGTTCGACAGATTCGGCAAAGGGCAGATATTCAACCTTGCCCAAATCTTCGTAGGACATGCCAGCCGCTTCAAAAATTTTGCGGGCATTGAGTTCGGTGCCCGATTTGGGGGCACCAACAGAAACGCTTTTGCCTTTCAGGTCGGCCAGTGACTTGATACCGGATTCCTTGGAGGCCACGATCTGAATATAGTTCGGGTAAATGGCGGCAATGCCCCGCAGCTTATCGAGCGGCTTTTTAAAACCGGCTTCCTTGTCGCCTTCCCAGGCCAATTTTACCGAATCGCCCAGCGCAAAGCCGATTTCACCGCGACCCGCCTGCAGCAGGTTCAGGTTTTCAACCGATGCCTTGGTGGATTGTACCTGGGTGCGGGCACCTTCGATTTTCTCGCCATAAATATTGGCAAGGGCCGCGCCCAGCGGATAATACACACCCGACGTGCCGCCGGTCAGAACATTGATAAATTCATCGGCCTTGGCCATTGATGCGCTGCCAAAGCTCAGTGCCACCGCCATTGCCCCGGCAAGTACGGATTTCGCACGAATGGATGTCATCTCGTCTTCCTCCCTTGAAGAAATATATGCGTCTGTGCCCGGCTGCCGCCTTTTCGCGGTTCTTTTTCGCGCTGTCGTCACGGCAGCTTATGGGACTTCCAAAGAATAGGCTAGCCTATATCTGTGGCGTATAGGCATATTGAGGTACCGAAATATGTTTGGCAATGTATCTGCGACAATGCAAAGGTGTTTTGTATGGACGAAAAAATCTCAAAGATGCCGCATCTGGTTATTTTTTCGCCACAAAGCAGTGTTTTTTGTATAGTCCACGTTAAGTAGTTCAATTTTTGAAACGAGGATCCAGGTGAGTAAGATTGCGCTTGTGGACGACGACCGGAATATTCTGACATCGGTTTCGATGGCCCTGGAAGAAGAAGGCTATGAAGTCAGCACTTATTCCGACGGCTCCGAAGCCCTGCACGCCCTGACAAAGGACGAGCCCGATCTGGCCGTTCTCGACATCAAGATGCCGCGTATGGACGGGCTGGAACTTCTGACCCATTTGCGTAAAAAAACCCAGATGCCGGTCATTTTCCTGACGTCCAAGGATGACGAGGTGGATGAACTGACGGGTTTGCGCCTGGGGGCGGATGACTATATCAAAAAACCGTTTTCCCAGCGTTTGCTGATTGAACGTATTCGCACATTGTTGCGCCGTGCGGAAATCATTCGTGCCGGTGGTGTGCGCCCGACCGGGTCAGACGATGTGATCCAGCGTGGTGATCTGGTTCTGGACCCGTCGCGTCACATGTGTAGCTGGAAGGGCCAGCATGTGAACCTGACCGTGACCGAATTTTTGCTGATTCAGGCCCTGGCGAAGCATCCTGGGCACGTTAAGAATCGTGACCAGCTGATTGATGCGGCTTATGGCGAACATATTTATGTCGATGACCGTACCATCGACAGCCATATCAAGCGTTTGCGTAAAAAATTCCGTGAAACCGACAAGGAATTCAAGGAAATCGAAACGCTGTATGGTGTCGGTTATCGTTATCGCGATACGGCTGCTGCTGCTGTGGCCCCCGGTACCGTCGTTACGGAATAAGCAGGGCTTTGATTAACACCCCGGCATGTCACAACATGCCGGGATAATTTACGGTTTTTATGAGCGATCAAGCTGCTACGGCATCCCCGCAGGGAGGAAACCAGTCCGATTCCCGCTCCGGCGAGACGCGTTCCGTACGTCTTGAGGAACGTCACGGCCTGTTTTCTCCGCTGACATGGCGCATTCTGGCGGTGAATGCACTGGCACTGTTTGTGCTGGTGGCGGGGATTTTGTATCTGGGCCGTTATAAACAGGAACTGATCCATTCCGAGCTTGAGGCCATGGCCGTTCAGGCCGAAATGTATGCTGCTGCTCTGTCTACAGCCGCGGTGGGCCGGGGCGATGATGCCACCGAACGTGTGAAACTGGAAACGGCCCGCGAAATGGTGCGCCGTTTGGTGGGCATTACCGGCGCCCGCGCCCGCCTGTTTGGGGCGAACGGGCAATTGATTGCGGATAGCCGCAATATTCAGTCATTTGGGGCCGGTGCGGTCCAGACCGAAGAACTGCCAGCACCTGGCGATGATGACGAACTTGCCGAGATTATGCGCAATCTGACCGAGGGCGTATTGTCCCTGTTTGAAGGCGACCAGCCGCTGCCGCTTTATGTGGATCCCCCCATTGCCAGCGCATCGGATTACCCCGAAGTGCGCGCGGCCCTTGCCGGTTATTCGCGCGGGGTGGTGCGGGTGGACAGTCGCGGGCGCAGGGTTTTGTCGGTGTCGGTGCCGGTGCAGCGGTTCAAGCAGGTGCTGGCCTCGATCATGTTGACCAAAAATGGTGATGCGATTGAATCCGCCCTGCATGCGGTGCGGCTCGATATTCTGAAAATATTTGTTTTTGCCTTTGGCATTACGGTGTTGCTCTCGATTTATCTGGCCGGGGTGATTACCCGCCCGCTTAACCGGCTTGCCCGGGCGGCCGAACGGGTGCGGCGCAGCAAAAACCGCCAATTCACCATTCCCGACCTGTCGGACCGCAATGATGAAATTGGCGATCTTTCCGGCACGCTGCGCGCCATGACGGAAACCCTGTGGGACCGCATGGATGCGATTGAACGCTTTGCTGCCGATGTGGCACACGAGATTAAAAATCCGCTGACATCGCTGCGCAGTGCGGTGGAAACCGCAACGCGCCTGAAAGACCCGGAACGCCAGCGCCGCCTGATGGAAATCATTGCCGAAGACGTGCAGCGCCTTGATCGTTTGATCAGTGATATTTCCGATTATTCGCGCATGGATGCCGAATTGTCGCGCGCGGAAACCGAAGAAGTTGATTTGCGCATTTTGCTGCAAACCCTGTCGGAACTGTATAATGCCGGCGAAGGTGGCCCGCCGGTGAAGGTAACCGCCCCGGAAAATCTGGTGGTGCCTGCCCTTGAAAGCCGTCTGGTACAGGTGTTTCGTAACCTGATTTCCAACGCACTGACCTTTAGCCCTGAAGATGGCGAAGTCCGTGTGCGGGCCTGGCGCGATAAAAACCAGGCGGTTATCACCATCGAGGATGACGGGCCAGGTATCCCGGCAGGCAAGGAAGAAGCGATCTTTAACCGCTTTTATACTGAACGTCCGTCGACGGAGAAATTTGGTCAGCATTCCGGGTTGGGTCTGTCGATTTCGCAGCGAATCGTCGCAGCCCATAACGGGCATCTCAGCGCATCGAATCGCACGGTGGAAGGCGAGGTTAAGGGGGCGGTATTTACCGTTCGCCTGCCGCTGGAAACCGTTAGCCGCTAATCGGCAAGCCCTTTTTTGTGCAGTGCGGGCATTTTAGCGTAATTCCCCGTTTGACAAGCCGCGTTGTGCCGCGCATCGTTTTGCCCGATATGACACAGCTTCACGCAAATTGTGTCGCATTTGACGGGCAGGGTGTTTTGCTGCGGGGTCCGTCGGGTAGCGGCAAGTCGGACCTGTCCCTGCGCCTGGTTTCGCGCGGGGCACAACTTGTATCCGATGACCGTACCGATATTTTCATCAAGGATGGCAAATTGCTGGCCACAGCACCCCAAACCCTGGCCGGAATGATCGAAGTGCGCGGGATTGGCATTGTTGCGGGGCTGGCGCATTGTCGCCATGCCGAAATTCATGTGATTGTCGATCTGGTCGAACCGGGCACACATGATATAATCGAGCGTATGCCCGAGCCCGCAACGGAAACGCTGTGCGGGGTTCATGTGCCGGTATGGAAGTTCTTTGCATTTGAAAGCAGCGCCCCTGACAAGATTAAAACGGTTTTGTTCCTGGCAACCGGGAAGATGCGGATTGTATCATGACTGACCAGCCCCAAAGACCCGTAAAGCCCCGGGACGACACTGTTTCGCCTGCTGCGTCGCAGCTTTCCGCCCACACGGCGCGGAAAGAGCCGGATGTAGAAGATGCAGAACCGGAAAATGCCCGCCTTGTACTGGTCACGGGGGTTTCGGGAGCAGGGCGTACCACCAGTCTGAAAATATTGGAAGATTTCGGTTATGATGCGGTGGATAATTTGCCATTGCGTTTGCTGCCCAATTTGTTGAGCGGGGATGCCGAAATAAAGGTGCCGGTTGCCATTGGCCTGGACATTCGGACCCGCGATTTTGGCGTGGATCAGTTTGGCGAGATCATTGCCTCCCTGCGCGCGCAACCCGGGCTGGATGTAACAGTGGTATTTGTCGATGCCGATAGCGAGGTTTTGCAACGGCGCTTTACCGAAACGCGCCGCCCGCATCCGCTGACCCAGGACCGCCCCCTTGTGGATGCCATTGCGCATGAAAAACGCCTGATGGCACCGATTGCCGCCATTGCGGATATGCAAATCGATACATCCCGCCTTAAGGCTACCGAACTTCGCAAAATCTTGCAGGATCATTTCGCCAGCCCCACATCAGGGCAGATGGCGATTTTTATTAAAAGCTTTTCGTTTCGCCAGGGGGTACCTGGCGAGGCGGATCTGGTTTTTGATGTGCGCTTTTTGCGCAATCCGCATTATGATCCCGACCTTCGCGATCTTACCGGCATGAGCCCGCTTGTAGGGGACTATGTCGCGCAGGACCGGGATTTTGCCGGTTTTATGGATCGGCTCAAGGCTCTGATCGGGCCAATACTGCCCCGCTATGCCGAAGAAGGCAAAAGTTACCTGACCATTGCGGTTGGTTGTACTGGCGGGAAACACAGGTCCGTGTATATTGCGCGCCTGCTTAATGACTGGATATCAACACTGGGATATGACGTTCATCTCAGTCATCGTGACAAACCGGCAGAGCCGGATCAAACCAAGCCGGGGGAAATGATTTGATGGAGAAAACTGCATGATCGGGATGGTGCTTGTCACCCACGGCGATCTCGCACGGGAATTTGTCGCTGCTTTGGAACATGTTGTTGGCGCGCAGGACAAGATTGCGGCTGTGTGCATCGGACCGGATGATGACATGGAACAGCGTCGTGCGGATATTCTTGCCGCTGTTGAAAATGTCGATTCCGGCCAAGGGGTGGTGCTTTTGACCGACATGTTCGGGGGCACGCCATCGAACCTGGCCATTTCCATTATGGAGCAGGCCCATGTCGAGGTGATTGCCGGTGTGAACCTGCCTTTGCTGATCAAGCTGGCATCCGTTCGGGTGGATGGCAGCCTTGCCCAGGCGGTGAATGCTGCCCAGGACGCAGGCCGCAAATATATTAATGTCGCTTCGCGTTTGTTAAGCGGTGAAGAATAAGAACATTAAAGGCGTGGCAGACAGGAAATATTTTCCTTCTGCCAACGGGGAACAGAATGTCGCAAACTGAAAAGCGTATTGTCACCATCGTCAATCAGCGTGGATTACACGCGCGGGCGGCGGCAAAATTTGTTAAACTGGCGGGCGAATTTGAATCCCGCATTATGGTGCGCAATCGCGGTACCGAGGTTTCGGGGGTTTCGATCATGGGGCTGATGATGCTTGCTGCCTCAACCGGTACCGAAATTGAAATTGAAGCATCGGGCAGTGATTGCCAGAAGGCGATTGCCGCCTTAAGCGAACTGGTTGAAGCCAAGTTCCACGAAGAATAACGGCAAAAAACCGATCAGGAAACGTTTGCAAGTTACACCGCAGGACACAGACCAGAGCAAGGACGCCTTGGTAACGGGTCGGCGCATGATTGCCGGCCTGGGGGCATCGGGCGGCATTGTGATCGGTCGGGCCTTTGTTCTGGATCGCCAATATATCCATGTTGTCCGTCAGACCATTTCGGCAGATTGCATTGAACAGGAAGTCAGCGCCCTGCATCGCGGGGTTGACGACAGTATTGATCAGCTTCGCCGTTTGAAATCGCAATCGGGTGCGCTGGAGGCATCGGCATCCGATGAGCTGGGCTTTTTGCTGGATGCCTATATCCAGATGCTAACCCAGTCGCGTCTGTTGCGCGGGGCCGAAGAACGCATTCGCCAGCAAAAAATGAATGCGATCTGGGCGGTTAGTGATGTGATCGACAGCATCGCCCAGCAATTTACCGGCATCAAGGACAAATACATTGCCGCCCGCGCAGCTGATATTCGCGAGGTGGGCCTGCGCCTGATGCGCTGCCTGATTGGCGAAACCGACCGCGCACTGGATAATGCCCCCAGCGGAGCCATCCTGATTGCCGAAGAACTCAGCCCGGCGGATATGGCCCGTTTGCAACCGGGCAATGTTGGGGCCTTTGTCACCGCCATTGGCGGGGCGGAGGGTCATACCGCGATTATGGCGCGTGCACTGGGTATTCCTGCCGTGCTAGGCGCGGCGGATATTATTCGCGGTCTTTCGGGCGGTGATACGGTTATTGTCGATGGTATCCGTGGCGAAGTCATTTTGCGGCCCACCGATGCCGATTTGAAATTATATGGCAAACGCCGGGAAGACTGGCTGGCGGCACGCGCCAAACTGTTAAGCCAGCGCGACCTGCTGTCGGAAACCCGTGACAAAGTGCAAATTGCCCTGCACGCTAATATTGAGCTTCCCGTCGAGGTGTCGACGGTTTTGCAAAACGGGGCAACGGGCATCGGGCTTTTGCGTAGCGAATTCATGTTCATGAATAAAAGCTACCTGCCCGATGAAGAAGAGCAATATCAGGAACTCGCAGGCATCGTCAGCCAGATGAAGGATTTGCCTGTTACCATCCGCACCCTCGATATTGGCGGTGAAAAGCTGGCGGTGGCCCTGCAAAACGAAATGGGTAGTGGCCCCAACCCGGCCCTTGGCCTGCGCGGGGTGCGGTTGTCGCTGCGGCGTGAAGACCTGCTGGAGGCCCAATTGGCGGCCATTTTGCGTGCTTCCCTGCATGGGCAGGTGCGTGTGCTGGTGCCAATGGTGGTGACGGTGGCCGAAATGGTGCGGGTGCGCCAGGTTTATCATCGCGTTGCTGACCGGTTGCGCGATCAGGGGCATAATATACCGTCAGAATTGCCGCCGTTAGGGGCCATGATCGAAATTCCTGCAGCCGCGCTTAGTATTGATGCCCTGGCACGGGTATGCGATTTTTTTGCCATCGGCACCAATGACTTGACCCAGTATACCCTGGCAATCGACCGCAGTGATGACCAGGTCGCACAGTCCTACGACCCGCTGCATCCGGCTATTTTGCGCCTGATCCACGAAGTCTCAAAGGCATCAAAACGTAATAATGTGCCCCTGAGTGTGTGCGGCGAAATGGCCGGTGATCCGCGCTATACCCCGCTGTTTTTGGGCATGGGATTGCGCAATCTGTCGATGTCGCCAGGCAGTCTGCTGCCGGTCAAGCAGCGTTTGCGACGCCTCGATAGCCGCACTTCGGAATATCAGACCCAGCAAATCCTTGATCAATGGGACCCGGCCCGTATTGCAACGATGCTGGATGACTTTAACGATTTAGCCTGATTGCGGAAATAAAACAGCGAGGAAATTTTGATTTCCCCGCTGTTTCTGATTGGCTCAATACATGAGGCGTGTGCCGATCACGATATAGGTGGTGTCTCGATCGCCCCCTTCGTCGCGCGCGAAACGGGCGGTTTTGCCAAATTTGCGTTCATGACTGATGCCGATATAGGGCGAAACGGCGCGGTCAATCAGGTCGTAACTGAGCCGCAAGCCAAGTTCGACCTTTGAAATGCCCTGTCCGGTGCCAATTTCCTGATCATCGGAAAAGGCAATGTCGGTTTCCAGTGACGGTGTCAGGATCAGGCGATTGGTCAGCAGGCCTTCATATTTTATATCCAGTCTGGCGCTGCTATCGCCGGTCTCGCTAAGAAAGAAATCGGCATCCAGTTCAAACCATTGCGGTGCCAGGCCGCTAATGCCAACGATGCCATACCAGCGATCGGGGCCCGTCGGGGTATCCGCCCGGACACCAGCCCTGGCATCAAAAAAGTCTGTGATCGGAGTTTGCAGGGCCAACTGGTTTTCCAGTGTTTCAAAACTTTCATCGCTCAGGTCACGTTCGCCTTTGCTTTGCCAGCGCAGCTTTAATTCATCCGTCCCGACAAAGACATCTCCGTCCCATGCGGCGCTTTTTTCATTTTCGTCGCCATAACGATATTCGAGTTGTTCGACCTGCAGGCCATAATAGAGGCTTCCGTCCATTGCCATTGTCGGTGCCGCGATAAGGCTACAGGCCAAACCAATTGAAACTGAAATTGCGTTAGATTTTTTCATCATGGCTCAGTTCTCCTTGGCATTGGATGTCAGGGCTGCTTGTGGCCCGCCTTTGACAATGACCTTGCGGAACATGCCAGATGCCATGTGATAGCTGAGATGGCAGTGAAAGGCCCATTCGCCGGGTTCGTCGACTTCGGTTTCAAATGAAACCGTGGTGCCCGGATTGACATTGATGGTGTGTTTTACCGGGTTCCATTTGCCGCTGCCGTTATCAAGTATCGACCACATGCCATGCAGATGCATGGGATGGGCCATCATGGTTTCGTTGATATAGGTGAAGCGCACCCGTTCGCCGTATTGCAATCGGATCGGGTCGGCATCCTCGTATTTGATGCCGTTAATCGACCAGACATAACGTTCCATGTTCCCGGTCAGGCGCAACTCAATTTCCCGCATTGCCGGGCGTTCCGGGTAACGTGGCTTTTGTGCTTTCAGATCGGCATAAGACAGGAACTTGCCGCCATTGGCCGCTTTGGGGGTCAGACCGCTGCCCGGAGCAAAAAACGGGTCGGCGGTTTCGGTGTCCATATTCATTGCGGCATGGTCCATTTTGCTGTGATCCATGCCTGCCATGCCATGCGATGATGGCATGCTTGTCATTCCCGTCATGTCCGTCATGTCATGGGCCATACCGGCCATATTGGCGTGGTCCATGCCCATGTCCGACATGGTCAGTAACGGGCTTTTGGTGCGCGGTTCGGGCATTTCAGCCCGCATGCCCTTGCGCGGGGCGAGCGAGGCAAAGGCATAACCCGAACGCCCCATAGAGTCAGCCATGATCGCATAGGCCCGGTCTTCTGTCGGTTGCACGATCACGTCATAGGTTTCCGCAACCGCGATGCGAAACTCATCAACGGTAACAGGTTGCACATTGTTGCCGTCGGCCTGAACCACTGTCATTTGAAGGCCCGGAATACGAACATCAAAATAGGTCATTGCCGATGCGTTGATGAAACGCAGGCGCACACGTTCGTCGGGGGTGAAAATACCGGTCCAGTTCTGTTTGGGGGACATGCCATTGATCAGGCCGGTAAAGCCTTGGACATCTTCGATATCGGTTGGCATCATCCGCATACTACCCCAGTCCCTGCGTTCGGACAGCGTGGCAGAAAGCCCGTTTTGGGTGGCATCATCGATAAAGGTGCCAAGGGTGCGCTGCTGGCGATTGTAATAATCGGGCATCATTTTTAAATTGCGCATGATACGCGCCCCGGAATGGGGGTGTTTATCCTTCAGCACCACGACATATTCGCGGTCATAGCGAAACGGGTCGCGGCTTTTGGGTTCAATGATGATGGCACCATAGGCACCGTCGGGCTCCTGAAAACCGGAGTGGCTGTGAAACCAGTAGGTGCCGTTTTGCTGAACCGGAAACCGGTAGGTAAAGCTTTCGCCCGGTTTGATACCGGGAAAGCTGATACCGGGAACGCCATCCATCTGATAGGGCAGGATCAGGCCGTGCCAGTGGATGGATGTTGTTTCATCAAGATTGTTTGTTACCCTGATTTCTGCTTCTTCGCCTTCACGAAAACGCAGGGTTGGACCGGGGGATGATCCGTTATAGCCAATACCGGCTGTTTTGGTTCCGTTGGTTTCGATGTCTACGTAATCGACGCTCAGTTCATAGGGTTTGGCCTGTGCCGGCAAAGACAGCACAACAACGGCAAGGGCAGCCATAAGGGTGCCCCACGAATTTTTGATGTTCATGGCATGAATTCCGCTTGGCAGGCGGGCAGGAAACCCGGCCAATTGTGACACCGGAGCCGGGCTTCCAGCCTTGCTTTGCTGCACGTTGTTACTGAAACTTGACCTGGCCCATCATGCCGGACTGGTAATGGCCCGGAATGTTGCAGGCAAACTCCAGGTCGGCATTTTCAGGGAATTTCCAGATGATTTCGGCAGTTTTACCCGGTTCGATCAGCACACTATTTGGGTCGTCATGTTTCATGGACATGCCGTTGCCCATGTCCATATTCATGGCCTGCATGTTTATTTTATCGGCCTCAAGCACCCCGTGCTCGACCATCATTTCCATTTCTTTTTGATGGGCCGCATGCATGGCAATAGTGCCGATGTTGAATTCATGAACGAATTCACCCTCGTTGCGGATGACAAAGCGAACCGTTTCACCCCCCTGCACAACAATTTTTTCCGGCTCGAAAAAGTTATCCTGCATGATGATCTCGATCGTTTTTTTCGCATCGGCAGGAATTCCGGGTGCACCGATATCGGTAGCGTGCATGCCATTTTTATGGCCGGCATCCGCATAGGCTGCGACCGGTGCCAGAAATGTGACTCCGATGGAAAGTACGGCCAGAGACAGAATGTGGGCGAAGGATGATTTAAAAGCGGGCATGAAATGCTCCTGAAAGCGAGAATATTTTCAAAATGTTCTCCCGCCTGGGTTGCATGGCCTGACCTCCTGGCGCGCGCGGTTCATGCACGTTCGGATAATGGCTATCACGAGGCGCCTCGTTGATAGCAGGTCAGTGATATAAAAGGCGGGAATGGAAAATTTCCGGCAATAAGCCGGTTCTCTTTCAGATGCGCGGAGGTTTGCCGCCGGGGGCTTCGCTAAGCGATTGGAGCAGATCGTTCGATACCCGATAGGTTACCGGTTTCAGTTCCTGATTGCGGGAGGAGTCGCCAAGGGACAGGGGCATGAAGGGCCCGCACAGGATCATGCCGCACATGTCAGTATGTCCGTTCGAGGGCATTGCCGACTTATGTGATGAATGATCCGTCAGGGGGGACAATGCCATTCCGTGATGCGGCATCCCGTGCGATTGCGTATGTGCCATTTCCGTCGCCATACCATCATTCATACTGGTCAGTATAACTGCCAGTGAGAAAAGAACGGTCAGGAAAAGGGCAAACGTCCGCACGCGACAGGGTCCTTGCTTGATGAGGTGAATAAGCGATATCCGAGACCGGCAGCCCGATCAAGTAGCAATAATGTGGCCTTCTTCATATCTGTGTGATGGGGGCTAAGACGGGCAGGTTTGCTTATGCTCAATGATTTTATACAAAAATGGGCCTTTATTAGGTGCAATCAACCCTCATCATCCCGATATGTGTTGCCTGCCTGAAGATTTGTGTGCGCATCAAGTTTGATGGCAAAGCAAGAAAATGCTTGATGCCGATATAAACATATCTTTATATATGGGCATGCGCGGTGGCGCTATGGGCCACAGCTAAAAGTTTAACGGCGGTTTCATATCCTTTTTCGGCAAGGTCCGGCAAAGGATATGGAAGCGCCATATCTTATTGATGGAGACGACATGTCGAACTTTACCGATTACAAGGTCGCAGACATTTCCCTGGCCGATTGGGGCCGCAAGGAAATTGCGATTGCCGAAACCGAAATGCCGGGCCTGATGGCGCTGCGCGACGAATTTGGCACCAGCAAGCCGCTGGCTGGCGCCCGCATCGCGGGCTGCCTGCACATGACCATTCAGACCGCCGTTCTGATGGAAACCCTGATTGCATTGGGTGCCACCGTTCGCTGGTCGTCCTGCAACATCTTCTCGACCCAGGATCAGGCTGCTGCTGCGATGGCGGCTGCTGAAATCCCGACTTTCGCCTGGAAAGGTGAAACCGAGGAAGAATTCTGGTGGTGCATCGAGCAGACCATCGAAGGGCCGGACGGCTGGAAGCCGAACCTGATTTTGGATGATGGCGGCGATTTGACCCAGCTGATCCACGAAAAATACCCGGAACTGCTGGCCGACATTAAAGGTCTGTCGGAAGAAACCACCACTGGTGTGCACCGCCTGTATGAAATGGCGAAAAAAGGTACGCTCAAGGTTCCGGCCATCAATGTGAACGATTCGGTTACCAAATCGAAATTCGATAACCTCTATGGCTGCCGCGAAAGCCTGGTTGACGGTATCAAACGTGCTACTGACGTGATGGTTGCCGGTAAAATCGCCGTTGTTGCCGGTTATGGCGATGTGGGTAAAGGTTCGGCTGCGTCGCTGCGCAGCCAGGGTGCCCGTGTTCTGGTTACCGAAATTGACCCGATCTGTGCGCTTCAGGCCGCAATGGAAGGTTATGAAGTGACCACGATGGAAGATGCCGCCCCGTTTGGCGACATTTTCGTCACCACCACTGGTAACATCGACATCATCACGCTCGACCATATGCGGGCGATGAAGGACCGGGCGATTGTTTGTAATATCGGCCACTTTGATTCTGAAATTCAGATCAATTCGCTGCGCAATTACAAATGGCACAATGTTAAGCCGCAGGTTGACGAAGTCGAATTCCCCGATGGCAAACGCCTGATCGTTCTGGCCGAAGGCCGCCTTGTTAACCTTGGTTGTGCAACGGGTCATCCCAGCTTCGTGATGTCGGCCTCCTTCACCAACCAGGTGCTGGCACAGATCGAACTGTGGAAAAACCACGCCAATTACGAAAATCAGGTTTATGTCCTGCCCAAACACCTTGATGAAAAGGTTGCAGCCCTGCACCTTGAACGCCTTGGTGTGAAACTGACCAAACTGTCTGCTGAACAGGCCGAATACATTGCCGTGCCGCAGGCTGGTCCGTTCAAGCCGGATCATTACCGTTACTAATTCTGCCCTATGGCATGAATGATGAAACCGGCCCGCACCTGTTGCGGGCCGGTTTTTTGTTTGCGGGGTGTTATATTCGCGCTAACAAAAAGTGAGAATTGACATGCTGTAAATTTGGAAAAGTCACATGCCCCAAATCGAAATCGAATATTCCGCCGATTTGCCTGTTGCTGATGCACTGCCGGATCTGGCCTTGGCAATACACCGCGCCCTGGCACCGATTGCCGATACCGAAATTGCCAACTTCAAAACCCGTCTCTCGCCGTTATCAGGGCTGCTTATTGGCGATGGCACGGCGCAAAACGCGATGGTGCATGTGGATGTGCGCCTGCTTTCGGGCCGCACGGACGCGGTAAAACAGGCCGTCGGGCAAAAGGTCCAGGAATTGCTTTTGGCCCATCTCAAGGACCGGGTTGGCGGCTTTTCGGTTCAGTTCACCACCGAAATTCATGATCTTGATCGCGCCAATTATCACAAGGCGGTTGTTTGACCCATAGGGTCATGTCTGCTCATTTTGACGGGAATCGGGCCAGGGAAGTGTGAATATTTTCCCCGCCGGGCCAAGATTGTGCACGGGTGTTGTGCCAATTACGCCAGTTTGGCCCCATGCGGCATGAATATGCCCGCACAGATGCAAGCGTGGCTGTTTTTTCATGATGGCGGCATAAATGGCGTGGCTTCCGGCATGAAAACCGTTTGCCTGTTGGTCGGCAATGCCATGTGGCGGAGCATGGGTGATCAGCACGGCATTTTCCGGGCAGGATGATAGCATCAAGTCTGCTGTGTCTTCGTCAAGCGCGCGGTTCCAGCCTTCGGTATTTGAGGGTGGGCATTCATATCCCAGTCCGAAAAATGCCTGTCCATACAGGGTGATGCAGTCGCCATGCAGTACTTGGGTGTTGGTTTGACCGGCGCAATGCTGCTTTAACTCATCCAGATCATCATGATTCCCGGCAACGATGATGAAAGGGCAGGTCAGGGCAGCAAAAACCGGCATGAAACGTGCCAGTCCGGTGCCCTTTTGCCCGAAATCGCCTGCACCGATGACGATATCGGCCTTTGGTGCCTGGCTGATCAGGTTTTCTGCCGCTTTGTGGTTCAGGTGCAGATCGCTAAAGGCCAAAATATTCAGAACATGCCGGGTTTTGGGATGTTGATGAGGGGTGTGTATATCGGTATCGGCTGTCATGGGTTAATGCCCCAGCCGTGAGAGGACAACGCCACTTGCGATCAGCGACACCGCCAGTATGCGGTGGCGGGTGATTTCCTCTTTTAAAACGAAGCGGGCAATCACGATGGCAAACAGAATGCTGCTTTCGCGCAGGGCCGAAACCAGCGCAATCGGGGCTTGCGTGCAGGCCCATATGACAATGGCATAGGCACAAAAGGACCCTGTTCCGCCAATAAGGGTATGAACCGGCGACACCGTGCGTAATGCGCCAATCAGGCCGGGTTTGAACAGGGCGACATAGGCCAGCATCAGGGTGGCGTTTAAAATGGACAGCCAACTGTAAAAACCAAGGGCCGAACCGGAAACGCGCGCGCCGGTCCCGTCAACCAGGCTGTAACCCATAATGAAACAGCCCGTGCCAAAGGCCAGCAGAAAGGACTGGATATTCTGGCTTTTCCAGGCCGATTGCGCCTGCATGGCAATGCCCGTGGCAATAATGGCAATGGCCGCAAGTTCGATGCCACTAAGCGACACATCAAGAAAAACCAGCGAGATAATGGTGATCAGTACCGGGGACAGGCCGCGCGCCAGTGGGTAAATTTGTGATAGATCGCCGTGCATATAGCTTCGGATCAAAAACAGTTGATAACCGACATGCAAAAACGCCCCGAACACCAAATAACCCAGGCTTGCCATATCGGGCACGGGCGAAAGTATGACCCCGATGATGGCGACGGGTATATGGGCGAGAACGATTGAAAAAGTGGCAAGATCCTTTCGGGCAGAGCCTTTGACAAAACTGTTCCAACCCGCATGAAGCAGGGCGGAGCATAAAACGGCGAAAAAGACGGCAGGCGACATTATTCTCCCTTTCATGAATGCGGCAGGAGAATTGCACCCTTTTGAAAGATGGAATAACTTGTATTTATAGTTTCATTCGTAAGGAAATATTGCGTTGGACACGCGGTTTTTGGAAAGCGTGATTATTGTTGCTGAACAGGGGTCGGTCGCGGCGGCGGCACGCCAGCAGGGCCTAACGGCTGCGGCCATATCACAGCGGTTAAAAACACTGGAAACTGAACTGGGGGTGGTGTTGTTTCGTCGTAACGGTAAAACCGTGCAACCCACGGCGGAATGTTCACGTTTGTTGCCCCATGCCCGCAAAATGGTGGGTGAAGCCGCTTTGCTTGCCGGTTCACTGGATGGCGAAAGCCTGTCTGGCATCTTGAGAATAGGTGCCATTTCAACGGTGATGACCAGCCTTTTGCCGCTGACGCTAAAACATTTGCGCAAAACTGCGCCCTTGCTGGTGCCTGAAATTTACCCGGGCACGTCAGTGTCCTTGCATGATCGTATCAGCCGCCAGGAACTGGATGTGATTGTTGCCATCGCTCCGCCTTTTGAACGGTCCAAATCGCTAGAGGCGCGTAATTTGCGTTCTGAACCCCTGATGCTGATGACACCTTCCAGCATCACGCCGCAGGATGTGACCGATCTGCCCTCCGTTGCCCGCATTTTTGCACATATGCCCTATATTCGTTATGATCCGTCTTCGTGGGGCGGGCGACTGGCAGAGCAGTTTTTGGCACGGCACGCTATTGAAACGCGGCTTTTCTGTACCATTGATTCGCAGGAAACAATGGCGCGGATGGTTCATGAAGGGCTGGGGGTGTCGCTGGTGCCCGGTTGGATGCAGGTTTATGACACCGGACTAGATATTCACTGGCACCGCGTTGCCGGGGATGAATTCAACCGCAATATTGACCTGGTGTATCCTGGCGTTTCGCCCAAATCACGACTGATTGACGCCTTTTGTCAGGCGATTATCGATATTCATAAACGGCTATCGTCTGGTACTTCTACATCAGCAGGGCTTCATGGATCGGGTGATCCGGACTGTAGCGATGTTTCAAAAGATTGATCAATTCACGCGAGAACTGTTTGCCATCGTCCAGCAGTTTGCGCAATTCCGGGTGGTGACGGTCATTCTGGTCAATTTTTTCCAGCCGCAGGCGTGTTTCCGGGTCATTTAGTGCTGCCAGGAAATGATCATAAATTTCCAGGGCGGCCAGGCTTTGGTCGCCAAATACGGTTTGTAGTCGCGCAATGGGCGGGAGTTGCAGCAATTCGGCCAGTTTGGCGCGTTTGCCTTCATAGTCAAAACCGGCTGTTTCGGCAGCGGCAATGATGCCGCCGAAATACAGCATCTTGCGCGAAAAAACCAGTTTCAGGCGGCGCGGCGCCCAGGCCTTGGCGTGGCCTTCGCGGGTTTTGATTTCAAAATCAACACTGATGGTGCGGTAATAACGAATGACGTCATTGACCAGAAACCGGGCAATTGACTCGCGCGTGACATTCTCGGTCACGTAATTGGCGATCAGTTCGTTAAAAAAGGCGCGCTTGGCCGGTTCGTTATACAGCCATTCGCATTCCAGCAAAAACAGCAGGCGGCGGGTGGTAATCGAATTGGTATCGCCATCCAGGCCAATGCGGTTCACCAGTTCCTCTGCCGGGACATAGGCTGAAAACGGGCCGCCAATGGCCGGTTTTTTGGCAACCATTGCGCCGAGAATATCGCCAACGGCCTTATAGGGGGCCAGTTTGCGGTCGGCTTCGCGGCCAATAAGGAAATAATCCAGGTCTGATTGGTCCGATGCCTCGTGCCGGCCAAATGACCCGGTGACAACCACACAAAACGCACTGCCGTGCAAATGCGCTGCCAGGGCCTCGCGCATGTCATGGAGGTGGCGGGCGGAATATTCCTGATTTTGGCGAATGCAGTCAGGCAGCACAACCGGTTCCGTATTGTTTTGATTGGTTTTACTTTGGGTATTATTGGCATAACCCGATGCAATAAAAAACCGGCATTTCAGTCTGTCTTGGCGCATTTTTACGTAAAACAGCCATATTTTGGTGGCAGATACTGGTTTTGAACCGGTTGGCCAAAAATTAATCCCAACACAACACAAAAAAGGACGCCCAGACGCCCGGCGCGCCAGGGCAGCCTGATACAATAAAGACCGGCAAGGCACACGGTCAGGGTTGGGGGATGAATTCTGCGAGCAAAGGAGTGCCTGTGATGATTTTGCACCCCAAAGTGCAGCTTCGCAAATGGATGATGATATTGCCCCTGATGGGCGGTTTAGGTGCCTTTGGGATACCTGCCCACGCCAAAACCGAGGCAACCTTTAACGAGATGTCGGCAGCGGAAATTCGCGATCATATCGAAAACAAACATCCCGCCGCCTATTATATTCTGGCGCAAAAGCTGTTTAACGAGGCACAGCGCCAGGAAGCGGTTTTCTGGTTTTATGCCGGGCAATTGCGGTATCGCGTTTATCTGACCTGCCATCCCGATTTGCCGCCAGATGGTGACCCGGCCCTGTTTGGTGCCTTAAGCGAGGAAATCGGCCGTCCCCTGAACCTGTATGCCTTTGGCGATGTGCCCGCCCTGACCGCAACCCTTCGGCGTGTGCTTGACTGGGACCGGCAAACCCCCAATGGCTACACGCCCAAGGATGAATGTGCCGATGCGGTAAAGCTGCAACGCGCCGGGCTGGATGATTTACGGCAGATGGTTGCTGACGGGGCCGAAGACATTCGCAAGACCCGACAGGAGAACGGCCTGCCAAACCGTTAGAATCCAATGATTTTAACGATTGATTCACATTTTAACCCCGGTTTTATCCACTGCGAAAAGGCCTGATTTTCCACATTTCGCACATGTTATCCACAGCTTTCTCCACATGACTGTTGGTAAAAGTGTCGAAAATTCAGCCCGAAAAGTGACAGGTTTTAGCATGGTCTGTCACAGTTGCTTACGGGCAGGATGGGGCCTTGCTGCGGCGTATTTGGCCAACAAGCGCAACGGCGGCAAGAATCATCAGTACCATGCCATAGCCATTTGCCGTGTTTACCAAGCCAACAACCCGCACCATTGTTCCGGCCAGTAGGGCCGGAAGGCTAAACGCAAGATAGGACATGATGTAAAAGGCCGCCATAAGACCGGCGCGCTGATGCGGGGCTGCCAACGGCATGAGTGTGCGGACAGACCCCAGAAAGCTTGCGCCAAACCCAAGCCCGGCGACAAGAAAACCGGCAAAGATCAGCCACAGCATGGCGTAGTTGATTGCCAGTAAGATAAGACCCACACCGGTGGCCTGGGTGATGGTGCCAAAGCGCAAAACGCTTTCCGGGTTTTGGCGACGCCATGTCACAACCGAGGCTGTGCCCGCCAGGCTCAGAAGGGTAACCGCGATCCCGCCATTGAGGGCCGATGTCGCCCCGGTCGCTGCGGCAATTAAGGATGGTGCCAGCGAAAGGGTAAATCCGCTCAGCGCCCAGCAGGCAATATTGGCTGGGGCAATTTCCAGCAGGGCCGGGCGGGCAGCGACGGGCACGGCAATGCGCGGCAGCAGCGATTTTAACGCCCCGCGCTGGCGCTTGGCGGTTTCTGGCAGGCCCCAAACAATTACTGCCTGCAGACCGATCAGGGCAGCCAGGCATTCATAACTCAGATGCAGCGGCATTGGCGCATATTCGACCAGAATACTGGCAATCAGTCCACCTGTCGCTATGCCGATCAGGGGTGATATGCTATTGGCAAGCGGGCCTTTGTGATGGTCGGCGTCAAACAGGGCGGCAGCAAGTACGCTGGTGGCAATACCCGTGGCAAAACCCTGGATGATACGGGCCAATAGCAAATCGGTTACCGAACCTGCCGTTATAAACAGCCCCATCGAGACAAGTTCGAGAATAAGCGCGGCAAAGATCACCGGTTTTCGGCCGATATGGTCGGAAAGAGAGCCGAAAATCAGCAGGGAGACGAGTAGCGTGAAGGGATAAACGGCAAAAATCAGCGTTAGCATGGTGGCCGAGAAATGCCAGGTTTGCTGATAGAGATGATAGAGCGGCGTTGGCGCGGCCGAGGCGGCAAGGAAGGTCATTAAAACCAGCGACAGAAACCACCTTACGGCGGGAACCGATGTTCCGCCGATTGCCGGGGTATGTTGGGTGGGCATCGGGATGAGTCCTTAAAAGCGAATTATTTGCGTTAAGTGCAGTGTGATCTAAAATCTCGCTTAACGCAAATTATTTGTGTTAAGGTATTTGCCATGACGATTCACAAAGGCATACGTACTGGCGGGCGCAGCGCCCGGGTCCAGCAATCCATCCATGAAGCGGTAAAGCGGCTTTTGGAATCCCACGACCGTGCCGCTGTGACGGTGCCAATGGTTGCCCAGCAGGCCGGGGTCACGCCCTCGACGATTTACCGGCGCTGGGGGGATTTGGCGACATTGCTGGCCGATGTTGCCCTGGAACGGTTTGAACCCGATGACAAGCTGCCTGATACCGGCAGTTTCGCGGGCGATCTTATGGCCTATGCCGAACAGTATCTTGATGAAATGAGTTCCAGCCTTGGCCGGTCCATGCTGCGCGATGTCGCCGCATCCGATGACAGCCAGTGTGCCGGGCGCTGTGCGGATATCATTACAACGCGTCTGACTATTCTGACAGATCGGGCACAAGCCCGGGGTGAAGATTGCCCTGCGCCCGACCATGTTGTGGATCTGGTTTTTGCCCCGATGGTTTATCGCATTATCTTTTCCCAAACCGCGCCGGATGTTGAATATGTCCGCCAGCTTGTGGAACGCTGTTTGGCAGACAGCCTTTCCTGACATATCGTTGTCAGAAGGAACTGGTATTCTCGGGACGCAAAATAATCGGGCGATACGCGGTTTGTGAGGGGCGGATAAAACATTGGAAACCAATACGACAAAAGATAATGGCGAGAACCGCGCGTCAGACAGGAATCATCTGCCGATTATGCAGAGCGACAACGGGATGTGGAAAACATCGCGGCTTATTTTGCGCGCTCCGCAAAATGACGATTTTGCGTTTTTGCAGGACATGTTTTCCCGCCCGGAATTGACCCGTCACCGCCCGGACCCAACACCCGATGATGAAACTGCCTGCCGGGAAAGACTGACGCGGGATATGGCACATTGGGCGGAATACGGATTTGGCCGCTGGGCGGTTTTACAGGATGGGCAGCGCATTGGTTTTGGTGGAGTTGCCCATTCGCAATATTATGACGGGCTTAATCTTTCCTATCATTTGCATCCCGATTACTGGGGGCATGGCTATGCCATCGAAATTGCCAGGGCGGCCGTTTCTTTTGCCCGCGATGAATTGCGCGCACCCTTGATTATCGGGCTGGCCCGGTCGGTCAATGCCGCGTCACAACGGGTATTGATACGCGCGGGGCTGGTTTACCAGCGCGAGGTGATGTTGAACGGTGCCATGACTGGCCTGCTCGAGCTGCGTACCGGGAAATAAACCGTTCGTCGTTGCGTCAACCCAGATAAACCTGGCTGGACGGATAGCGAATGCGTGGCGGAACCCGTGTTGCCAGGAAAAAGCCCAGCGTAAGCGGCCCGACCCGGCCAACAAACATGGTGAAAATGATGACTGCACGGCCAATGTCGTTGAGTTCCGGGGTAATGCCGCGTGACAAGCCGACCGTGCCAAAGGCGGACGCAACCTCGAACAGCATGTCGAGAAAATCGCCATCATGGGCCATGGTCAATAAAAACAGCGACATTGCCACCACCAGCATGCTGATCATGGTCAGGGCGAGAACCTTGAGCACTTCTTCAAGGCCAATCGAGCGACCAAAGGCATGAAGTTGCTGGCGGCGTTTGAAAAAGGCGATTGTTGCCAGCAAAAGTACAATAAAGGTTGTCACCTTGATGCCGCCGGCGGTCGAGGTGCTGCCCCCGCCAATCAGCATCAGCAGGATAAAAATCAGCGTGGTGCTGTCGTGCATGCCGGCGATATCGGTGGTGTTAAAGCCGGCGGTTCGGGTTGTGGTGCCCTGAAACCAACTGATTTGCAGTTTATCGAAAATACCGGGGAAATGGCCCAGTGTGGCGGGATTATTCCATTCCAGAAGGGCGAAGGAAAAAACGGACCATATAATGAGTGCTGCACTGCCGGTTAGCATCAGTTTGCTGTGCAGGGAAAATTTTTGCCAGCGGCGGACATAATAAAGATCGGACAGCACACTAAATCCGACACCGCCAATCAGCAAAAGGCCCGGGATGGTCAGGTTGACAATTGGGTTGGTGGCGTAATGTGTCATGCTGTTGGGAAACAGGGAAAAACCGGCATTGTTAAAGGCCGATACGGAATGGAAAAGGGCCTGCCACATGCCTTCGGCCCAACCGGCATCGGGGATGAAAACAAAACAGAGCAGGATGGCGCCGATCAATTCGCACAGCAGCACCACGCGCAAGATGATTTTGACCAGTTGCAGGAGATCGCCAACCGATGTCTGGTTCAAATCCTCGCGCAGATAGGTGCGATGGGGAATATCAATGGGCAGGCCAAGCACCGATAGGACAAGGGCCGCAAAGGTCATTAATCCCAGCCCGCCAAGCTGGATCAGGACAAGCACGACAATCTGCCCAAACAGGGTGAAATGACTGCCAACATCCACCACCGACAGACCCGTCACTGTCACGGCGGATGTGGCGGTAAACAGGGCATCGGACCAGGTTAAGGGTTGTGAAACATCGGGCAATTTTAACAGGCAGGTGCCGGTAATGATCAGGATGGCATAGGTAGCTGCCAGTACCGCCGGAGGCGGGATGAGAAATTTCCGGGTTGAAATTTGTGGCAGCGAAATTTTCATGAATGGGCCTGTTGACCTGTTGGGGCGGCGGTTGAATGAAGGAGCCTACAGGGTATCGCCGAACAGGCGCAATTCGCCCCGGCGGCCCAGCACCATCATTTTATCATCTTTTTTCAGAGCAACATCATCCTCGCAGCCCAGATAGTCGCTACCGCGCATCACACCCAGGCAGCGGGTTTCGTATTTCTCCCCCAGATGCAGGTCGCCCAGGGTTTTGCCCTCCAGCTCTTCGGGGATGTTGATATTGATGACGTGGAAATTGTTGCCCAGACTAAGATAGTCGCGCACCACCGGGTTATGGAGCATTTGCGCGATATGCTGGCCCATTTCCTGTTCGGGCAGGATGACCCGGTCCGCCCCCATTTTGCTGAGGATGCGGTGATGCGTTTTGCTTAGTGCCTTGACCCACACCGTTTTGATGCCCAGCAATTTCACATTCATGGTGCACAGGATATTGGCTTCGAGGTCTTCGCCAATGGCGACCACGGCCACGTCATAATGGTTGGCTCCGGCCTGTTTTAAGGCTTCATCGTCGCGGCCATCGGCAATCACGGCTTCGGCAATGGTATCGGCAAGGTCACTGACATTTTTTTCGTTAATATCAATGCCCAGTACCCGGTTGCCAAAACGGGCCAGTTCGGTGGCGATGGTGCCGCCAAAGGTGCCCAGACCAATAATGACAAAGCTGCGTTTAATCTTGTCGTTGGTTTGTGCCATTGAAACAAAGATCCTGAATTAAAGTACGGGCTGCTAAGGGCTATTACGGGCTTTTGACGGCCATTTTGGCGCTGTTGTGCAAATACGGTTTTCAGGCATTTACGAAGAACGCCGTTATATATCGCCTTGTTCCGGCGGGGCCATTGTGAAGGGCAGGTTAGTCAAACAGGCTGGCAGCGGCAGCTTGCTGGGCAGGGTCAGCCAGATTGCCAACACGGCGCAGGAAGCTGTTTTTTTCTTCGTAATAGCGTTTGCCAAGGTCGGCAAAGCTGTTTACGGCGACGTCTTTATTGATGTGAAATTCGCGTTTTGGCACCTTGGTTGCCTGATCGACCAGGTCGGGGCGGTCGCTGTCAATGACATCGGCAACGCCATCCAGTTCGATGCGGTTTTTCAGGCTGTGAAGGAATTTGCGAAAGGCGGGGTGGCGGCGCAAAAAGGCCGGTTCGGTCAACAGAAAGTCATTGGCGGCAAAATCCGGGGCATTATCGACGACAAATTCGCGGCATAGATGGTCGGTGGCAAAGCACATCGGCCCAAAAATGAAATTGCGATAAATGTCTTCCTTGAGCTGCCAGAATTTATCCAGGCGCTGGAGCGATTCGTCATCCAGTTTTACCGCTGCTTCCAGCAACAGGCGCGGATGGCAATGCACATAATGCGGATGCACATAGGTTTTGGTGCGGCTGATCCCCTCGAGGGTGTCAATATTGACCGGGCCGGTAAACAGGCTGGCATGCGGGTGGTCGGATTTTTTGGACAAAATCGCAATTACGGCATCCGGGTCCACATGATGCTTTTCCAGCAAATGCCGGACCGACAGGTCCAGATCAACCTCGCCCAGGATGATTTTGTTGGTCAGTTGATGGTGGTTGAGGTTAAAGCGCCGGGCAAATTCCGGTTCCAGGGTATGGGAAAACGGGCCGTGGCCAATATCATGCAAAAGGGCGGCGGCCCCCAAAAGGTCGCGATCAGCTTCGGAAAGGCCCATCAGGCGGCAATATTGCTGGGAGAGCAGGGCAACACCAATGCTGTGGTCATAGCGCGAATGGCGGATATTGGCCGGTTTGCCATTGGGATGAAACAGGTAGTCAATGGCCCCCAAAAACGAAATTTCGCGCAACCGTTCAAAGGCGTGCGATGCGATCAGGCGTTTGTGCAACGGCCGGTCAAAGGCGGAGCTGATCTGCGCGCGTTTGAAATGATAGCTATATTGCGGGGCCGTGGGAAAAAGCTGGTTCCATTCGCGGATGTCTTCGGCGTTAAAGTCGCTGTCAAACAGGTCCTTCATGATCGGCGCGGCAGGCGTTTGGGCGTGTGTCAGGGAATCCTTGTTTGGCACCGCGGGCTTTGCTGCGGTGCTTGGTGCAAAAAGATCCAACTGCGGTTTGACACTCATTCTGATACTAGCTGCGTCGATTTCTGGTCACGGTAAAGGCACTGGCAGACATAGCCCGATTTCCCCCTTATGTCATTGCGGATTTTCCCAAAATCATCGAAACTGCCCCAGGGCCGGGACCTGTTAATATGTTGGCAATCTTTGTTCATCTTCAGCCGAAATTCGCTATAAACCTGCATGCAGCCACACTTCTGTCAGGATATTATGGCAATGTTATTGTTTGTGATTCGGGCGATGGGATGAACAACAGGTAAGAAAGTAACGTTTAACGTCAAGTTATTTGCCAGAAAGACAGTTTTTTCGGAACGGAATTTGCCGGGTGTTGTGCCCTTTATCCGGTAGGTGGTCGCTGGCAGATACGGGATCTGACCCGATGAAATGGTTTTGGGGCCATGCGCAAGCGTATAAATATAAATGGATGAATGGTTGTAAATTAGGTGGCAGGGGTTAGGTCTACATACCGGGCGGCAGGTTCGTGGTTTCGTCGTGGCAGGGCGACGCGCGCAGGTTCTATGGTGTCTGGCGGGCGGCGTTTTGGCGTGGTTTTGGCCTGTTACACGGCGCTTTCGGGGGTGTTTTATCCCGCCCTTGCCATTGCCCAGTCGCAAGGCACTGCTTTTGAGACCGCACCGGACATTACCGTGCCAGGCGATGGTATTTTTACCGCAATCGGTAATTTGGGAACCCGCGATTTAACCGTGATCGGGCTGGCAACGTTGGGCGGGGCTGCGATTGCCGGGGCGATTGGCTGGCGCCTTGCCGTGCGGATGCGCCGCCATCTTGACGAGGCCGAAGACCTCGAATCGCAGATGGAAGATACCGCCACCCTGTTTACCCAACTGTTTTACGCCGCGCCGGACCCGGTTTATTATTGGGCCCATAAGGGGTTTGCCGATGGTGGCAGCCCGTCCTTGCTGCGCTGTTTTAATTTGGGCAGCGATGCGCGCTTTCCCGACCTGCTTGAACAATTGCGCGAAGAAGATGCCAAAACCCTTCAGGACCGGGTGCGTACCCTGAAATCCGGCCATGACCGGTTTTCAATTTGGATCACAACACTTGACGGGCGCAAGTTCCATGTCACCGGCACGGTGGCCCGGCGGGATCATAAATCAGCCGTGCTGGGCCATGCGGTGTGGTTTCGTGACGAAACCCGCCATGCCCGAGAACGCGAAAGCCAGATTGGCGATTTTGCCGCCCTTCGGCAGGATGTTTCCAGCCTGCGCCATGTGATGGATGAATTACCCTTTCCCGTGTGGCGGCGCGATGGTGATTTGAACCTGATTGATTGTAATGCCGCCTATATTGATGCGGTGGAGCAAAATTCGATTGCCGAAGTGATCGAGGCGGGCAGCGAGCTTGGCGCGGGTGTGATTCAGGATCAGGGGCGTGCCCTTGCAGCCTCTGCGTTGCGCAATGGCGAAACCGTCACCCGTGATTACCATGTGGTTATTCAGGGCGACCGCCGATTGCTGCGCATTAGCGAATCGCCGGTTTTAAATGGCGATGATGTGAACGGGCTGGTCGGCTTTGCCATTGATTGCACCGCGATTGAGGAAAAACAGGCCGAATTGTCGCGTCATGTGCGGGCCCATGCCGAAGTATTGGAAAATCTGGGCACGGCGATTGCCATTTTTGGCGGGAATAAACGACTGATTTTCTTTAATGCCGCCTTTGCATCGCTCTGGAACCTGGATGAAGAATGGCTGTTGACCGAACCGGCGCTGGAAGATTTGCTGCGCCGGTTGCGCGATGAACGTAAATTGCCCGAAGTCACCGATTTTGGTCAGTATCGCGATCAGGAAAATCAGCGTTTCACCGATTTGCTCAAGCCGATCGAAGATCTGATGCACCTGCCAAATGGTGTGACCCTGCGCCGGTTTGTGTCCCCGCACCCGTTTGGCGGGCTGATGTTTGCCTATGAGGATGTGACCGACAAACTGGTTTTGGAAAGCAGCTATAACACCCTGATCGCCGTTCAGCGCGAAACGCTGGAAAACCTGCATGAAGCGGTCGGCGTGATAAGCGGCGATGGTCGCCTGCGCCTGTATAATCACGGTTTTGGCGATATGTGGGCGCTCGATGATGTGTTTTTGACCGCTGCACCACATATTGCTGATGTGATTGAAAAATCGCGCGATTTTTGGACCGTGACCGACGATTGGGCAAAATTCAAAAGCCGCATGGTGGCACGTATCACCAACCACGAACCAATGTCGGGTCGCCTGGAGCGCAGTGACGGCAGCATCATTGATTTTGCCATTGTACCGCTGCCTGATGGGGCGGTGATGATGTCTTATCTGGATGTCACCGACAGTATCCGGGTGGAGCGTGCGCTACGTGAACGGAATGAGGCTCTGCGCACGGCTGATCAGATGAAATCTGATTTCATCTCGACTGTATCGCGCGAGCTGACCCGTCCGCTGGATCATATCAATGGGCTGGCGGACCGGATGTTGCCGCATCTGCATGGCAATGTGTCGCAATCGGTAGAAATTATCCGGACCGAGGCCCAAAGCATGCTGGCCCTGGTCGATGACATGCGCGATCTGGCAACGCTGGGATCGGGGCAGGTTGCCCTGGAGCTTGATACCGTTGACCCGCGGCGGCTGCTGCGCTCGCTTGAAGCCTTGACGCGGGCGCGTCTGGCGGAACTGAATGTTTCGTTGCGGCTTTATTGTTCGCGCAATATTGGCTGGATGGTGGCCGATGAACGCCGCCTGAAACAGGCTTTGTTTATTCTGGTGACAAATGTTTTGCGTACCGCACCGGAAGGCAGCGAAGTCTCAGTTGTCGCGCGCCGCCGGGGCGATGACATTGACATCACCATTGGCCTGACCGACGAAACCCCGCAACCGATGCTGTTTGAAGGCCTGCGAGATGGTGAACCGGCATCGGCCCGTCGGGCATTGGGGATGGCAATGGTCCGGGCAGTGGTTGAAATTCACGGTGGACGTGTGAAAATCAGCCGGGATGGCCGTGAAATTTCCTGTATTTTGCCCGCCGGGGAAGAAAGTGACTT
Organism: Thalassospira sp. TSL5-1; assembly: GCF_001907695.1. Lineage (NCBI taxonomy): Bacteria > Pseudomonadati > Pseudomonadota > Alphaproteobacteria > Rhodospirillales > Thalassospiraceae > Thalassospira > Thalassospira sp. TSL5-1. Next base: position 85,291 of record NZ_KV880641.1, on the reverse strand, counting down.
GGGGTAATCCCGACCAAAAAAGGTCAAATACATTAAAGCCCCCATGCCGGATGAAACGGCACGGGGGCTTTGTTGTTTTCAGTTTGCTGTAACGGCAAAGGGCACGTCTTTGCCCGCCAGGCAGGCATCGATATTATCGAGTGCGCGGGTGCCCATTGCCGTGCGGGTTTCGGCGGTGGCGGACCCTAAATGGGGCAGTAAAAACGTGTTGGGCAAATCGCGATAGTCCGGCGCGATATTGGGTTCACCGGCAAACACATCCAGCCCGGCTGCGGCAAGCTGGCCCGATTTCAGGGCGGCAATGACGTCGCCATCATTGACCACATCCCCGCGGGCGGTATTCACCAGGATCGCGCCCTTGGGCAGCTTTGCCAGCAGGGTGGTGTTGACCATGCCGCGTGTTTCCGCCGTTGACGGGCAATGTAACGACAGGAATTGGCAATGGGGCAGCAGGTCATCAATGCTGTCATGATAGGTGGCACCATATTCCAAATCGGCGGGCAGGCGTTTGCGGTTGTAATAATGCACGTCCATGTCAAACCCACGCGCCCGTTTTGCCACGGCCTGGCCGATGCGGCCCATGCCGATAATCCCCAGTTTTTTGCCTGTTACCTGGGTGCCAATCATGTGGGTGGGGCGCCAGCCGCGCCAGCTTGCCGTGCGTATTTCGGCTTCGCCTTCGCCGGCCCGGCGCGCCGCCCCCAGCAGTAAAAGCCAGGCAATATCGGCGGTGGCATCGGTTAAAACACCTGGCGTGTTGCCAATGACAATGCCCTTGCGGGCCGCAGCGGCAAGGTCGATATGGTCGGTGCCGACTGAAAAGGTGGCGATGATTTTGACTGACTTGGGTAGGGCATCAAAAAATGCCGCGTCTATCGGATCGCCCACCGACACCAGCAGGGCATCCGCCCCGTTTGCCAGGGCCAGGATGGCATCGCGGTCCAGCGGTGCGTCGCCTTCATTTAAGCGCACGTCATAACTGGCATGGGCGCGGGCTTCGATATCGGCAGGCAGGCGGCGGGTGATGGCAAGAACCGGTTTCATGATGTCATTCCAGCGACAGGGACAGGCAGGGTGATAAAGATGCGCCAAGCCTAACCATCCCGGTGGCGTTATGGCAAGCTGGTAATACCATTTTGTCCGCTGACGGTGTGAGCCCTTAAAACGATGTCGTTGCTAGAATATCGGGTGCATTGCCAGGCGCACCCCGATGACCGTGATGGTCAGCGATAACAGAAAATCCAGCAAAACAATCGCAACAGCCGTAAAGACGGGCACAGAAAGTGTTAGCATGGTGATGTAGCCGCCATAAACCATCATGGCAATCACGGCCAGCAGGGCAAATCCGCCCGCCCCCAAACCGGGGAATGCCGCGCCCAGAAGTAAGGCCAGCAAATAAACCGCCATTTGCAATACGCTGGCCCAGTTATAAACAACGATAAAGGGGATGTAGCGTTGCCGACGTTCCAGCATGTCAGCGACATGATACATTACCAGGGGAAACGCCACCCATTTGACGACAAAGGAAATGGTTTCTACCAGAAGATAGCGCAGGGTGGGAAAATCGGCCGGAACAGTGTCAAGGTCGTGCCAGCGCAGCAGGGCAAAGGCTGGAAAAACCAGGATTGCGGCCAGAAATGAACGCCAGAAGCCATCGACGGTGAAGGTAAAATACCCCACGCCGCGGGCATCACGATGAGCAATGCGCCATGTTCCATACAGGGCGCGCAGGGTTTCTCTGGCAACTGACATTGTTAAAATCGGTTTCCGCTTCTACGGCCAGCAGGCTGGCAATGATTGAATTGCCGTCAACATAGGGTGTTTGTGCCCTGATTGGAAAGGGGGCAGGCTGTGAAATATGCCCTTCTTCACATTTCATCCTGTCAGGCGGAACAAAAAATGGCGACCCGTGTGGGCCGCCATGATGTTTTGTGCTGTTGGAAAATCTTCTGTCTTATTCGTCGCTATGGACCGACCAGCGCAGGGTGGTTTCCTTGCCAGCAGGCAGCTTGATTTGCCATTTGACCTGGCCTGCTTCGAGGTTTTGGTGCGGATTGTTTTCCTTGATGATTTTCCAGTTGGCCGGAAGTGTTTCCTCGATGGTGACGGTTTCGTCACGCGGGCCGCTGTTTTTAAGGGTCCATTCCAGGGTTGCGGCCACTTCATCGGGCAGGTTTTTGCGCGCTTTGCGGTCATATTCCACGACATGGCGGCTGCCGGTAATGTCGCTGGCCTGGCCCAGGGTCAAGTGGGCTTTTTCGCCCGCCGGAGTCAGGTTCATCTGGTCTTCACCCAAAAACACCGGGATGCCATCCGCATCATTGGCATAAATGCGAATTTGTCCGGCAGGCCACGGGCTTTGTTCGTCAGCGCCGCCATCATTTTTCAGGGTTAACTGCAATTCCGGCCGGATGAAATCCTGTCTTGTTCCCTTGCCGCTGTAATACATGGATGTGTTGCCATAAAAGGTCATTTCACGGTCAACGTTGATTTTGCGGTTTTCCAGCAGCGGCAGGGTAACGGCATGACCGTCCTTCATGTTCAGGTCGCTATAGGGGCCGTAAACATGGAAATTCTCGAATTTACTGCGCGCCGCCTGGCCACCACTGGCACTGTCGGCACTAACGGACATCATCATTTCCGCACGCATGGCCTTCGCCATCGGGCGTGGTGAATTCTGGTTGGGATCACCGGCAATCAGCTGCAAATTGGCATCGTGAATGTCACCACCGCTATTATTGACGATGCGTGCCCGTGCGCCCAGCTCCAGGGTACCGGTTTTGCTGTCATAATGGCCGACATAGGCGGTTTGCCAGCTGATACCCCCCATCAGATAGGCCAGTGAAACATGATCTGTCGCAGCCGAGGTGCGAATGGTGGCATCCAGGGACGGGCGGGTGGTGTAATTATCGGGCAGGACCGGCATGACGATGTTTTGGGTGGGCACATATTCAACCCCGTCCGCCGTTTTCACCAGCGCCTGCCCATCAAGATCAATCAGGGTGGCATTGATCAGATCATCGTCACGGCGGATTTTGACTTCCTTGCCGATAAATTGTTCCAGCAGGGTATAGCCACTTTGCGGGTTGGTTTTCTCGGTGGTGGAAAGCAACTGCAAATTGGCATTTTTATCGGCACCAATCAGCAGTGAATCATCCAGTAGCGTTTGCGGCAGGTCCATGATTTTCAGGGTTTGGCGTCCGGCAGCAAGGTTGGCCTGGCGCTGTTCTGCAATCATGGCGAGATTGCCGGGATAAACCGTAAGGCGCATTTTACTGCGATCCGAGGCGGCAAGTGGCACGGATGCTTCGGCCTTGTCGGCGGCATCGGCCGCTTTGGCATCAGATATGGATAAATCGGGTGCCCCGAAAAGGGTTGCCCCCAGGATGGTTGCAAGAACAAGGCGGTTGCGCAGTTCCGATGCCATGAATGGGTCCTTTTGATCGTGTGACAGCCCTTTGGGCCCGCAAGTTTTTAATGAAAAAACAGTCTATTGGGCAAAAATGGCATGAAAAAGGAAACAGACCCGAATTTTATCATCTTTGCGATAATTATGTTTTTGAAATTTCCCGTTTTATAATCAAGGCGCATCCTTTGCCCCGACACAGACCGGTCCGTCTGTGTCGTTTACAGCATTTGTAAAGGCAGGAATAGCGGGTGCTCCCCAAGGTTGAAAAGGCCAGGGGGATGGTTGGACTTTCCTTAGGCGCTTAGGGGATGGCGGTAATCATATTTTGGTTTATTGAGCCTAATCTGAAAGGCAGTCTGACGGGCGGTATCGATCAGAATGGGCGCGCGCAGATTGACGGTCATTTCGATGGTGTCATTGTCATCGGCTTTTTGCAGCGTCACGATCAGAACAATCGCCAGGTTTTCCGGGGCAATGTTATGCACGGTAATCGCCGGATCGAGATCTTCGACAGCCAGAATGCCGCTATCCATATTGTAAGGGGCAACGATGAAGGCCAGTTCCGGGTCAGTCAGGCATTGCAGCAGCTTGAAACAATTGGAAATTTCGCTGGGGAAATTGGCGAGGGCAAAAATATTGTTGTCGGCAAATCCGCTGAGACCGGCAGGCATGTAAATCGCCTTGTCCCAGCGAAATTCCCGGTCCCCCATCAGGGTCGCAATTTTGATCGTTTGGGGAATGTTGTTTTGGTCAAGTTCCTGGCGAATGACGTCTTCTAACATGCCTTACTCCGATATCGGGTGAATGTGATACAAATATTCAACCACATATTGGCGTATCAGGCGGGGAGGTAAAGCGACCAGATCAAATTTTTTGAAAATATTCGCTCAAGTTATCGTTACATGCCAAATGCTGCGATTTTCAAACTGATCCGTCAGCTTTTTGCCCGGCATTTTTTAATGTTGCCAGTGGACGGGGCTGAAACCGGACCGGTATGGGGGCGGTAAAGCCCTTTACGCGAATGGTGTCGCGGCTATACAGGGCGTTTAGCAGCATTTTGCCAATATCGGGCAGCTCTTTTTCAAGCTGGTGGGCAAAATCCTCGCTGACAACGATTTCGGCATTCAGGGTCCGGGTGGCCCGTTCCAGCCGGCTGGCAAGGTTCACCGTTGCCCCGATCACGGCAGGTGTCACCGATTCGCCCTCGCCAATATCGCCAACAACGGCGGGGCCATAATGCAGGCCAACCCCAATGCGCAGCGGCCGGTTGGCATTGCTGGGGTCCTGGGCGTGCCAGTCGCGGATGCGGTCAATCATGGCCTGTGCCGCCGAAAGGGCGTTGGCCGCCGGGCAGGACATGGCATCAAACGCCCCAAAGCTCGCCATCATGGCATCGCCGATATATTTTTCGACAATCCCGCCATAGGACGCAACCTGGGTGGTCATGGTGCCGTGAAAGCGGTTTAACAGGCGCATCACATCCTGGGGGTCGCGATTTTCGGCATAGCTGGAAAAACCGATAATATCGGCAAACAGCACCACACATTCGCGCCTTTCACCAATGCGGATGGGTTCGTCGCGTTCGGCAAGCTGGTCGGCCAGGGCGGCGGGAAAATAGCGCGCAAGGTTGCCGTGTGCCCGTTCGGCGGCGGCAAATTGCCGGATCAGAATGCGCAGTCTTGCCACCATCACCGCACAGGCAAGGGTAAAGACGACAACAATCACCACCTGTTCGGCCAGGGCCGAAACATCCAGATATTCCGGCCGGTTATAGAGCGGGACCTCTCCGCTTTCACCGGGGCTCCACTGGTCGCCGAAATGCTGCGAAATCAAAATGCCGGGCCGGTTGACCAGCCAGGCGATGCCCAAAATCCAGGCATTGAACAGCCACAACCCGAACCACAAAATCAGTCGGGGTGAAAAGGTCAGAATGACCAGGGCCATCATGATCATGGAAAAGACGATGCCACGGTCGCGCGCAACAAAGCTGTACACCCAGGCTTCATGATCGATAAAGGGATGGCGCGGGTCTGGCACGACGGAAACATAGACAATCAGCAAGGCATCCGTCACCGCCAGCACATAAAGCAACCAGCGCCATTTATGGCCGCGATAGGCAACAAAAATCTGGATGATGACACCGGGGATGAACCAGGTCAGCACCTCTAGCAGCGAATAAAGCTCGCCGGTCGGCGTGTTGGACTTGCTGAAAAGCAACAGGATGAAGGCCAGCATCGCAATGCGTAAAAACGCCACGACAAACAGCCCCCGTCGTTCCTCGCGATCGACAAGGCGGTCAAAAAGGCTGGGTTTGTCAGGGCTTGCTTGCATTGGCGAGTAAATCTGCCAGTCCGTCCTTGTCACGAATGACCAGGCGGCCATCACGCCGTGTAATCAGGCCTGCTTTTTCAAGCTCGCGCAGCTTTTTGTTCACCGCTTCACGGGTGACGCCCAGCATATATCCCAGTTCCTGTTGCGACAGTGGCAGGGCAATGCGAATGCCTTCCGGGTCGGGGCCGCCATGCCGTTCGGCCAGCCAAAGCAACCGCTTGATCAAACGTGCGGTCAGATCCAAAAAATTGGCATCTTCCAGTAGCGCGCTGACCCAGCGCAGGCGACGGCACAAAAGCGCAGTGATATGGCGGCGCAGCTCGGTTTCGCGGTCAAAAATTTCAAAGAAATTTTCCCGCGAAATATAAAGCAGGCGGGTGGGGCCAACTGCACGCGCACTTGCGGTGCGTGGTTCGCTGTCCAGCAGGGCGATTTCACCAAAAACCGCACCAGGGGCTAGGACGTTCAGCACAATCTCCTTGCCGGAACCTGACAGGCTGGAGATGCGAATTTTCCCGGCCTCGACGGCATAAAGTCCGTCGGCCGGGTCGCCTTTTTCAAACAGCAAATCACCATCAGCCAGCCGTTTGATTGTGGCGGACTCCGAGAGCTGCTCCAGCAGGGCCGGATCAAGATCTTCAAATAAAAAGCTGCCTGCCAAAATGCGGGAGGCGACCTTTGCGAATTGCGGTGGTGTTGTGAAACTGTTCACTGCGTCCTCAGGGGAGAAGGCGTAACGTAAGGATAGAGATTATCGAATACCAACGTATCACGAAAAGGTACATATGCGGCAAGCCTTTTGCCCGGTCTTTCTGTGGCTTGCACGAAAAATTGTATTTTGGACTGATATTTATCCGGATTTCGGTGTCTCCTGGCGATAACCGCTCTCCCCGGGTTATTGCCGATGCCGGAACCATACCTTAACGCATTTTCCCCGAGATGCGGCAGGGTTTAAAAGGGTTCCGGCAAGCTCGATGTTATCAATCTTGCTTTTCCCGGCCTCTCTGTTTTCAGGTGAGGCCGGTTTTTTTGGTAAAAGACTTTTGCTTAACTGCGTGCGCGCAGGGCTGCGGTCAACGTACCATCATCCAGATAATCCAGCTCCCCGCCAACCGGCACGCCATGCGCCAGTCGCGTGACCTTTACACCTGTATCGATCAGCCGTTCGGTAATGTAATGGGCTGTTGTTTGCCCATCGACCGTCAGGTTGGTGGCAAGAATAACCTCGTTAACCCCGGTATCGCGCACGCGTGCAACCAGCTGGTCGATGCGCAAATCATCCGGGCCAACGCCATCAAGCGGGGACAGGGTGCCGCCCAAAACATGATACAGCCCCTTAAAGGATGACCCGCGTTCCAGCGCCCAGAGATCCTGGACTTCCTCGACCACGCAAATCATATCGTGCTGGCGGCCTGCCCCGGCGCAAATATGGCACGGATCGGTTACATCAATATTGCCGCAGACATGGCAGGTGGTCATGGCGTGCGCGGTATCTTCCAGGGCCTTTGCCAGCGGCAGCATCAGGGTTTCGGGTTTTTTCAACATCTGTAACACCGCGCGGCGTGCCGAACGCGGGCCAAGGCCCGGCAAACGCGCCAGCAATTTGATCAGATTGTCAATTTCCCGTCCGGTCATGATGGTCCCTGTTTTTCCAACGCGGTCATATGCGATGCAAGATATTGCCCATAATAACAAAGGGCAGCGCAATGCCGCCCTTTATTTTGCTTTTGCCGTGGCAAACTGCCGGGCATATCCGATCCGAAATCAGAAGGGCAGTTTGAAACCTTCGGGCAGGTTCAGGCCGCCGGTGACTTCTTTCATTTTTTCGGAAACCTGTGCCTCGACCTTGACCTTGGCATCGTTATAGGCGGCCACGATCAGGTCTTCGAGGACCTCGACATCTTCCGGGTCAACAATGCTTTTATCCAGTTTCAGGCCGCGCATTTCGCCTTTGCCATTCAGCATGACCGTAACCATGCCGGCACCGGACTGCCCCTCGACTTCCATTTCCATCAGCCGTTCCTGCATTTCCTGCATTTTGGACTGCATTTGCTGGGCTTGTTTCATCATCCCTGCAAGGTTCTTCATAGCTCGTCGTCTCCTTCGAGATAAAACGCATCATCATAAACCGATCCGCTGTCATCGCCTTCGGCCAGGTCCGGCATCTGGTCTGCCGGTAAATGGACCGCAACGATTTTTGACGTCGGAAATCCTTCAAGAACAGCCTTTACCAGCGGGTCCTGCGAGGCATCCGCCTTGCGCTGTTCCAGTTCTTCAAGTTCCTGTTCCTTCAGGGTGGGGGCACCCTGTTCGCGCTCGGATACCGAAACGATCCAGCGCTGGCCGGTCAGGCCGTTCAGGGCCTTGATCAACTGGCTGGAAAGGTCAGCATTGGCGCCGCGCGCGGGACGGAAATCAATACGCCCTTTTTCAAATTTCACCAGATGAAGATAGTTCTTCACCTGAATGGCAAGCCCGGTTGTTTCGCGGTCGGCTGATAACAGGGCGACAACCTCTTGCAGGCTTTCGGGCATTTTGGCGTAGATGGGCTCTTCGGCGCGCTGGGGGGCCGGGGCATAGTGCTGCGAAACGGCCTGTGCCGTACCGCCGCCATTAACCACCTGCATGCGCGGGCCACCACCGCTGCCGCCATTGCCACCACCCGCCGGGCCGCCATTACCGGCTTGCGGGCCATTCAGGCCCGATTTCAGCTTTTTGATCAAATCACCCGGCGAGGGCATTTCTGCCGCATAGGCCAGGCGGATCAAAATCATTTCGGCCGCCTGAATGGGCGATGGCGCAATGCGCGTTTCTTCCAGGCCCTTAAGCAGCATTTGCCAGGCACGGGTAAGTTGCGGCATCGCCAGCTTGGCAGCAATTTCGCGACCGCGTTCACGTTCAATTTGCGAAACGCCGGGGTCATCGGCGGCATCAGGGGCCAGTTTCACACGGGTTAGCCAGTGGGTCAGGTCCAGTAAATCCTGCAACATCACCGCCGGGTCGCCGCCCAGGGCATATTGCGCCCCCAAAAGCTCCAATGCTTCGTTGATCTCGCCTTTCATGGTCAGATCAAACAAATCGAAAATGCGCGACCGGTCGGAAAGACCCAGCATGTCACGCACCTGCTGGGTGGTGACTTTGCCCGCACCGTGCGAAATTGCCTGATCCAGCAGGCTCATGCCATCACGGACCGATCCATCGGCTGCACGCGCGATCAGGGCCAGGGCCTCGTCTTCGATCTCGGCATTTTCCAGCCCGGCAATGCGCCGGTAATGGGCGACCAGTTCATCGGTCTGCACTCGGCGCAAGTCAAACCGCTGGCAGCGCGACAGCACGGTAATGGGAATTTTGCGAATTTCGGTGGTCGCGAAAATGAATTTCACATGCTCTGGCGGTTCTTCCAGCGTTTTCAACAGCGCGTTAAACGCACTTTTTGACAGCATGTGCACTTCGTCGATGATGTAAATCTTGTAACGCGCGGCGGTGGGGCGGTAACGCACACCCTCGATCAGTTCGCGAATGTCATCCACACCGGTGCGTGACGCGGCGTCCATTTCCATCACGTCCACATCGCGGTCTTCGGCAATGGCGCGGCAATGCTGGCACACCCCACAGGGTTCAATGGTGGGGCCGCCCTTGCCATCAGGGCCGATGCAGTTTAACGCGCGGGCAATAATACGGGCAGTCGTTGTTTTACCAATGCCGCGCACCCCGGTCAGAATGAAGGCATGTGCAAGTCGGCCGCTTTCCAGGGCGTTGGAAAGGGTCTTGACCATCGGCCCGTGTCCGATCAGCTCGTCGAACGATTTCGGGCGATATTTGCGGGCCAGCACCTGATATTCGCTTTTGGCTGTTTCAGGGGCGGCTGCTTGATCTGGGCTGGCGGTCTGGTTCTGATCCGTCATTCATCCGGTCCGGCAAGTTTATGGTGCGCGCTTGTGTTTTAGCAGCATCCGGCGGCGCGGGCAAAGGGCAGATATGTTCTTCATGCCGTATTTGCCGTTATGCCGCGCCATATGGCGTGCTTACCGGGCACATATAGGGTGAATGTGGTGGGCTGCCAGCATCGCATGATCAGGTTGGGTTGTGTTTTACTGGTCAATGATAACCAGCAAGCCGTTTTTATCCGTCGTAATGTTGGCAAGCATTTCATGTGTCGCCTGACGTGTCGGGTCACTGATGGCAAGCGATGTTGACAGAAATTGCCCTAGGGCCGCAACATCGCGCGGCAGCAGAATTCCGGCCTGTTCGGGCATGGTGTCATCACTGGCGATAGACGGGGCTGTTAAATCGTTAAACAGGGCATCGTCAATTTTTCGCCCCCGTGCCGGGTTGGTGCTGGTGGGGCACAAGGCGGTTTTATCCAGATTCAACCAGTCGATCAGCGGTGTTAAGTCGCTGTCGGACAGGCCCGGTATGGCGGCGAACGATCGAAGCGACGCCAGGAGTGCCCCATACGCCGTGTTGATATTGCGGTTTGCGATATCTGTATCGACGCGCAAGGCATCCAGGACGGGTTCGACAAGTGGGTCCGCCATTACGTGGCGCAATGCCGTTTGGCGCTTTGACAAGGGCAGGCGCAACCAGGACGCCATCTCGCTTTTCACGGCATCAGGGTTAAATTGACAGGCGAGATGGCGTATGGTCATGGGGGTGTTTCCATCAATTGCAGTTATTCTGTGTACCGTTCACGACCCGGCCGCGATTGGCCTGGGCGTACAGGGAAACTGCTGCTTTGGCCTCGTCCGCGTTTACATTGGCGGGATGAGCAATACCCCAATGGCCTTCGGGGTTATTGTCGTATGTGGCAGTATAGCCCTCCAGACCGACAACAGGTCCACTATCCCCCACTTCGGGATCATCTGCCAGTGTCACGGTAAAACGAAAGTTGCAACTTTTATGTACCGGGGCAAGTGCTGGATCGTTGAATGTGGAAAGATCCGGGTTGAAGTTGAATTGGCTGGGCGAAAGCGTTGCCCTGCCATTTTGCTTGGCGTCCACGCCACGATAAATGTCAACGTCAGCCAGTGCCGGGGTTGTCATAAAGGCAATGGCAAGCAAGCAGGAAGCCGTCAGTTTTGCTGTAAGGTGCCGCATGTTTTTCTCCTTTTGCGATGCGCTTCAGGACGAAAGCGGGCTGTTTTCGTGATGCCCTTTTCATCCTGCATCGCATGTTTCCGGAAAACGCAGGATGCTTACACGGGCATGCTGCCGCCTTTCTGGCTTCGTATTGATTGGTTAAAGGCAGGCAAACAGGCTGATCAAAAATCAGTGCGGGGCGGATGATGATTTGGAGGGGAAAAGGGTGAGAGACTGGACCGCGACCCGGAAAAACTCGTTACGGCTGCTACCTTCCGGTCCTGACCGGGTTGGCGAGCGGTCCGTCCACGACCAGCCTCTCGCCCCCTATATCGCGCAGGGCGTTTAAAAACGCAAGGGGCGATTGCGATTTTTTGTCATCGTGCTGTTCGTCCTTTGCCTCGGGCAGGCTGGCGGTTTAATGTCGGCAAAATTCAGTTCAGAGGCCGCGACGTCCCCGTCGATCCTGGCCAAAGATTACAGGTTATAAATGGAACAGTTGTTTTATGCGTCTGTCGGGTTGGACCGCGACGCTGAAATTCGGGCGTCTTTGCGCTGGCGTCAGCAGGTTTTACGGGAATCTCATGTCCGTATTCTGGTGTGTCATGGCGGTGATCCGCTGTTTGTTCGGCCAGAAGAAAGCGGCGAACATGAAATTGTCCTGCTGGATGCGGCACGCCTGTTGCAGCTGGATTTTGATCATGAAGCGGCCAATTGGGCCTATTTGGGGCGCTATCAAAATGCGCCGGTGCTGGCCCTTGATGTGTCGCCGCTAGAAGCGGACCGTGACCAGGCCGCCATCATTTTGAACGGGGCCTTTGGCGATATACGTACCCGCATGGCCGCCCTGTCGCATGATGATGCCGCCCTGGCCGCCCAGGCGCGTGCCCTGTTTTTATGGCAGTCGCGACATAGGTTTTGCGGGGTGTGTGGTCATCCCAATCTGGTCCAGGAAGCCGGGTATCGCCTGCAATGTTCCAATCCGGCCTGTGGGACCGTGCATTTTCCGCGCACGGACCCGGCGGTGATCATGCTGGTGCATCACGATGACCATGTATTGCTGGCCCGTTCGCCGCAATTTCTGCCTGATATGGTATCGGTTCTGGCCGGTTTTGTCGAACCGGGCGAAACCCTGGAACAGGCGGTCCAGCGCGAGGTGTTTGAAGAAGTCGGCATTCGTACCAAAATGCCACGCTATATCGCCTCCCAGCCCTGGCCTTTCCCAGGCTCGCTCATGCTGGGTTTTATTTGCGAGGCGGAAACAACCGATATCGTAATTGATGATAACGAGATCGAATATGCCATGTGGGTGCCGCGCACCGAAGTGCACGATCTTGGCAATCGTGGTATCCACTTGCCGCGTGAAATTTCAATTGCGCGGTATTTGCTTGAAAGCTGGGTTGCAAGAAAGATTTGACGGAAAGCGATGCGGGCCGTTGTGCAACAGGGCGTGTGCGTTTGCCGGGCAGGGGAATGGCGGTATTTCCCGCTGGCCGGCAGGATGTTCCAGGATATTACGAAGGTGGCAGTTTTACGGGCTTAGGCGTACAATGGCGCACAATGCCCTTTGTCATTTTGCCGCTGCGGCGGTGGGATGCCACTTTATCAAGAGACATTAGAGTCCAATACAGATTGTCTGGCATATGAAGATCATGGACAGGTTGCTTTTTCATTTCTTGTGTGTGGCTGCGATTGTTTTTGCAGCACAGCCAGCGCAGGCGCAGTATCGCACCAATGTCATGGTTGGGGTTTACGAATATAGTGTCATTCATTTTTATCAGGATGGTGCGCAGGCAGGCTTTGCCCATGACTTGTTAGATAGGCTTAATCGCGTTCAGGACAATTTTAAATTCGTCGCTGTTGAGACCTCTTCCAGGCGTCGTTACCAGGATTTGGCGGCGGGCAATGTCGATATGATTTTGCTGGAAAATCCGAATTGGAACTGGTCGGGTCGGGCGGTTGGTTTTTCAAAACCGATTGTCCACGAATCCGATTTGCTGGTTGCCCGGCGCGAGAATGTTTATGGTCCGCGCTATTTTCAGGATATTTTGGAATACAGTCTTGCCGGGGTGCTGGGCTTTCATTATCGCCTGGTCAATTTTGTTGATGATCCGCAAGAACTTGAGCGGATTTTGAATATTTCTCTGCTATATAACGAAGAAGAAGTTCTGGAAGCCGTGATCCGCAAAGATGCCGATGTTGGTATTTTATCGGCGGGGTTCATGTCGCAAAAATTTCGGCAGGTGCGTGATATGGGCGAGAAAATTGCCATTGGTCCGCAGGCCGAGAACAGCTATCCGCTTGTCGCCGTGATTTCGCACAACGCCCCGATCACGGTTGCGCATTTTGATGGTTATCTGGATGACTTGCGCGCTGAAAACCAGATCGCACCTTTATGGTCACGCTGGCATCGGGGTATTTTGCCCTGATCAGGAACGGATGGGCGGAATGCGGGCAATGACATTACGGCGAACCCCTTCGGGCCGTTCGCGCCAGGGGACAATGCCGTCGTCGCTTTGTGCATAGGCCGTGGCAAGTTTCAAAATATCCTCGTGATGCACATCCGGGTTTAAATGACCGTATACATAACCCCATTTGCCTGCGGCATTTAACGCCAGCGAACAGCCCGATTTGCAATTGCTCAGACATTCTACCGGCACAATTTCAACATCCGCGCTGCTTTTCTGGTTTTTGACCAGAGCATCAAGCAGGATTTTGCCGTCGCGTGCGTCATTCTGGTTGCCGTTTACTGTCGAATCTGATGTCCGGCAGGTGATGCAAACATGAAGGCGGGTTTTGGCGGGCATTTATGGGTGCTTTCGGTTCGTTTGTCGGCAGACGGAATGGTCTGTTCGTCATCAGGCCGTTTTGCGCGTGGTTGCACGGGCGGCAAAGGTGGTGCTTACACGATGCTGGATGGTGCTGGCAAGTTGCCGATTAACCAGCGGATGGGCCGCTTCATTGATTAAAAGGGCAATGCCCACGGCGGGCAGGGGTGGGAAACCATCCTGATGATCCAATATCTGCAACCCGTCACTTACGGAAATGGCGGCCAGGGCGGCAACCCCCAAACCGTCGCGGACCAGATGTAACAGCGATGCGGCCTGCCGCGTTGTTGCCATCAGCCGGAAGGGGCGGTCCGATTTGGAAATGGCGTCAATCGCCCAGGCGTGAAATTTGCAGTCTTCCGCCGGTAATACCAGGCGCAAAGGGTCCTCAAGGTGTTGCTGATGGATCGGTGATGTCACCCAAACCCCGGTTTCAAGATGCAGGAAATAGCCTTCCTCGCCTTTTTCCGACCGGCTGATAATGCTCAGATCCAGTTCGCCCTGATCGACCATGCGCCGTAAAATAATTGTCGGATTAACCGAAATGAAAAACTGTGCTGTGGGGTGGATTTCGCTGATCGCACGCAATACCACGGGCAGAATTTTTTCGGCATAATCGTCCGGGCAGCCAATGCGGATGGGGCGGGAAAGTGTCTCGCCGCGTATGCTTTCGCGGGCTTCCTCCTGTAGCGATAAAATGCGCCTTGCATAACCCACAAAGGTAATCCCCTCGTTGGTCAGCACGACATTGCGGCCTTCACGGGTGAACAGTTTCTGATCGAGTGTCTCTTCCAGCCGCTTCATTTGCATCGAAAAGGCCGATGGCGTGCGGCCCACACGGTCTGCCGCGCGGTTAAAACTGCCGCATTCGGCAAAGGAAACAAAGCTGCGCAGAAGATCACTATCCATGATGGCTTCCCGTGTTTTTTGGCATGACGAAAAAGATACCGCAAAACTGGTCAGAAAAAACCATCAATGAAATTGAACAATATCGTCAAAACTATTCGATTGTTTGCCAGTGATCCTGCAGCAAAGATGGCATTGCGGGGCCGGCCCGATTTTACACAGACCGTTTATCAGGATAAAAACCATGATTTTGCATGATTTTCTGCCATCGGGTAATGGCTATAAAATCCGGCTGTTGCTGAGGTTTTTGGGCCAGGAATTTTCACTTGTTGAACATGATATCACCAAGGGTGACACCCGCACGGATGATTTTCGCAAAAATATCAACCCGGTCGGGCGTATCCCTGCGCTTGATATGGGGGATGGGCATGTTCTGGCCGAAAGCAACGCCATTTTGCTGTTTCTGGCTGAAGGCACCAAATGGGTGCCGACCGACAAATGGGATCGGGCAGCGGTTTATCAGTGGCTGTTTTTTGAACAATATGAACACGAACCCAATGTTGCGGTTTTGCGTGCCTGGATGAGTGTCAAAGGCACGCCGGACTATGGCAAGCCCTTGATACCCATGAAACGCGAGGCGGCTTATAATGCGCTGTCCATCATGGAAGATCGTCTGAAAGACCATGACTGGCTGGTGGGTGATGACTGCACCATCGCCGACATTGCGCTTTATGCCTATACCCATGTTGCCGACGAGGGTGGGCTGGATATGGCGCGTTTTCCAGGCATTGGCCGCTGGCTTGCGAGATTTGCCCAACACCCGGCCTATGTGCCAATTACCTGGAAACCGGAATAGTCTGAAAGGGATCAGGCCGGTAATGGCAACCGGCCTGTCTGGTTTTGGATGCTTTGGGACGGGTTATTTCTTCATCGCCAGTGGCTGCACGGTGCCGCGATGTTTGGCCATCATCTCCTGTTCCTGGCGGGCACCTGCGGCATCGGTCAGGAAGGTGAAAATGCCAAATCGCTCGCCTTCGGTCACAGGCATGGCTTCGTGCAGAAGCGAGCAGGAAAACACCAGTGCGCCGCCCTGAGGTGGCGCATATAGCGCCTGTCCATATTCCGGGAAATTAACCTGCCCGCCCTTATAGGTCAGCGGGTTAAGGTTTAGCGAAACGGCAAAGCGGCGATGGGCGGTAAAGGTTGTTTTATTGTCGCGATGTCGGCCGAAAAACCCTTTTTCCTTGCTGTGATAATTGCCAATGCGCAGGGCCTCCATGCTGGCTGTTTGGAATTGAAAAGCCTTGGCAATTTCGGGCACAACCCGTTTGACGATGCGGTTTTTAACCTCGTTAAACAGTTTTTCATCCAAAAGCACGACATCGTTGCGCACTTTCATCGCGGTATCGCCGGCCTGGTTGCTTTGGTTGCCTTTGGAAACGCCATTGGCCTGTTTGTCGCCCTTGCGCCAATATTTCAGCAACTGGTCGCACAGTTCGGGTTCCAGCACGTTATCCACCACCAGGACCGGTGCCTGGCGTTGAATAACGCCTGATCCCACCATGTCGAAATGGGCCTGGCAATAGGCAACCGCCATCTGAAATCCGTTCATGGCTTCTTCGGGGGCCGAAAATACGCCGCCCAATCGTCCGTCGGGGCGAATAACGATAAAACCCTGATCCTTGATGTCAAAAACCGGCATCAGGCGGTTTTCCGGGTCAAATATCACCGTGATGCAATCGGGGATCTGGCGTTTGAAATCTTCGTCAAGGCTGCCTTTATGGCCCGCTACCACCAGGAAAAGCCGAATGGTGGTTTGTTTCATTTGCCCGGCAAATTTTGCGGTTTGCGCCATATCATCGGCGGTGGGTTGTTTTGTCCCGACCCATAAAATCAGGCTGTCGCCAGCAATACGCTGGTCGGTCAGGTCTATGGCAACATCATTCAGGCCGGGCAGTGCGATACGCGGGACAATATCGCCTTTATGGCAAACAGGAACCGGCTGGGCGCCATTGGCGGCGGGGGCGTTTTTTTTCATTGGTTGGAAATCCGTCAATGCTGACGCAAGGGAATGAAAGATGCCGTGCCATGAAACAGGATGACCGGCTTTTGCATCATAGGGAGGCTTTCCTGCCCTTGGCAAGATGCCGCAATGCCGGTAGGGAAAATTTGCCCCGGCATCGCGGCCTGTTGTTGCCTTCCCGCCATGCGGGATCAGTCAAAAAACCGGTTCAGGATTTCATCGTAAATCAGAACAAGGTTGTCGATATCATCGACCATTGCATGTTCATCAACCTTGTGCATGCTTTGCCCGACCAGGCCAAATTCGGCAACTTCGCAATATTTTTGAATGAAACGGGCATCCGACGTGCCGCCGGTGGTGGACATTTCCGGGCGGTGGCCGGTGATTTTCTCCGACGCATCGGCGATTAGCCCGGCCAGTTTCCCCGGGGCGGACAAAAAGGCCTCGCCGGAAATTTTAACCGTCAGGTCATGGGCACCGGCATGTTCCGCACAGGTATCGCGGATCCATTTTTCCAGATCAACCCCCTGGTGCAGGTCATTAAAGCGGATGTTAAACGCCGCACTGATTTTGGCCGGGACCACATTGGTTGCCGGGTTGTTGGCATCAATGGTGGTGACTTCAAGATTACTGGGTTGGAAATGATCGGTGCCGGTATCCAGCTCGCGCGAGGTGAGGGCATCCAGCACACGAATAAGCCGGGGTACGGGGTTATCTGCCAGATGCGGATAGGCGACATGCCCCTGCGCGCCATATACCGTAATCCAGCCGGTAATGGATCCACGCCGCCCCACCTTCATCATCTGGCCCAGATATTTCGGGTTGGTGGGTTCGCCCACAAGGCAGGCGTCAAATTTTTCGCCGTGCGCGTCGCACCATTCCAGTAATTTGACGGTGCCATTGATAGCATCGGCTTCTTCATCCCCGGTGATCAGCAGGCTGATGCTTTCATCAAAATCGGGGTTGGCGGCCAAAAAACGGTCCAGTGCGCCGACAAAGCAGGCAATGCCGGTTTTCATATCAACTGCTCCGCGCCCAAACAGGCGACCATCCACCACATCGCCGCCAAAGGGGGCAACGGTCCAGGCCTTTTCATCGCCCGCAGGGACCACATCGGTGTGACCGGCAAAACAGAAATTCCGGCCCTTGGTACCCCGGCGGGCATAAAGGTTGTCGATGCTGTCCAGGCCGTCCTCGCTGAAAATTTTGCGTTTGACGTCAAACCCGCGTTCTTCAAGGGCGGCCTGCAAAACATCCAGCGCACCGGCATCGGCTGGTGTAACGGAAGGGCAACGGATGAGGGACTGGGCAAGTTTCAGGGCGACAGACGGGGCGGCGGACGACATGGGGCCTCTCTTTGGGAAAAACTTATGGATATGCAATCATAAACAAAGGGACGAAAATGCGTTTTGCACTTTCGTCCCTTATAATCAATCAGATCACGGGCTGACAGCGATCAATCGCGCAGCAATTCGTTGATCGAGGTTTTGGAACGGGTTTTTTCGTCAACCCGTTTGATGATTACGGCGCAATACAGGCTCGGGCCGGGTTTGCCATTGGGCAGCGGCTTGCCCGGGATCGAGCCCGGCACCACAACCGAATAGGCCGGAACGCGGCCAACAAAGACTTCACCGGTTTCACGGTCGATGATCTTGGTTGATGCCCCGATGAAAACGCCCATCGAAATGACGGCACCTTCTTCGACGATGACGCCTTCGACAATTTCCGAACGCGCGCCGATAAAGGCGTTGTCTTCAATAATCACTGGGCCGGCCTGCAGCGGTTCCAGCACGCCGCCAATACCGGCACCACCGGAAAGGTGAACATTTTTGCCGATCTGGGCACAGGAACCAACGGTGGCCCAGGTATCAACCATCACACCGCTATCAACATAGGCACCCAAATTGACAAAGCTGGGCATCAAAACCGTGCCCGGCGCGATATAGGCCGAACGGCGCACAATGCTGCCAGGAACGGCGCGGAAACCGGCCTTTTTGAAGTCTTCTTCACCCCAACCGGCAAATTTGGACGGAACCTTGTCCCACCAGTTGGTGTTTTCGCCCGGCCCACCGGGGATGGTGGTCATGTCATTCAGGCGGAAAGACAGCAGAACAGCCTTTTTGGCCCACTGGTTGACGGTCCAGTTTCCATCCTTTTTCTCAGCCACGCGCAAGTCACCGCTATCGAGAGCCAGCAGGGTCTGCTCGACAGCTTTACGGGTTTCGCCCTGGGTGGCCGAGGTGATCTGTTCGCGGTTTTCCCAGGCGACATTGATCACGCCTTCAAGTTCAATCTTGTCCATTTATGGTCGTCCTTGCGGTGTGGCTGTTTTTATACGTCGCGGCGGAGAATGGGCAAAGCCCGGCGTCAAGTCAACTCCGCCCGTCTCGGTATTTTGACGGATTATAACTTTTTATCATTCCGGCATCATTGCCAAACTGCGACATATATGTGGCGATTGACAAAATGGCGGCGCACTAACGCATTGATTTGTTGACCAGCATTTCCAGAAAGGCCGGCAGATCGTCGGTTTCATGGTCAATACGCGGGTCATCCCGTCCCTCATGGGCCCAATCCGAATCGCTATGGACCCAAACGGTGGTCATGCCCATATCCTTTGCCGGTAACAGGTTTTTGGCCATGTCCTCAAAATAGATCGCACATGTTGGATCTATGCCGTCTCGGGCAAGCAGGCGATCATAGGGCTGTTGTTGCGGTTTGGGGATATATTCGGCATCAACAATATCAAAGATCGTTTCAAAATGATCGGCAATGCCAAGGCGTTCCATAACGCGGCTGGCATGGCCGCGCGAGGCATTGGTGAAAATGACCTTGCGGCAGGGCAGGTTTGCCAGCGCATTGGCAAGTACGGGTGATGGCGCAATGACCGATAGGTCAATATCATGAACCTTGTTCAAATAATCGGCCGGATCGATTTTATGTTCCATCATCAGACCGCGGAGCGTGGTGCCATATCGACGAAAATAATCTTTTTGAACCAGATATGCCTTTTCTGCCGGCAGGCGCAGATAATCGGCTACATATTTCCCGATCAGGACAGAAACCTGGGAAAAAAGATCACAGCTTGACGGGTACAACGTGTTATCAAGATCAAAGATCAAAACGCTGTTTTCGTTAACGACCGGCAGGGTGGCGGGGTCTGTTGGCTGAACAGTGTGGTTCATAAAATCCTTTTCCATTGGTCAGGGGCTTGAAAAAGACCGGAATCGTCCGGATATCACGGAAGCGGGCCGATAAAACCGATTTGAAACTGATTTGTAGTCATAGCGGGTCCGGGGGGATGAATGAAGAACAATCACAATGCCGCTACAGGTAAACATGCACATACGCAGTGGGTTGCGATAAAACTGGAATTGGTTTTATCGTAAAAATTCGTGATGGGCAGTGTGCCACACAGATTAAATTCGACAAAACCACATAAAGTCAGTTTTAATTGTCAGAATGATAAAGTGCCTTTAAAGGGTTGGGTATATCTGGTGAATGCCGGATTGGGGGCTTCCGCGAAAATGATTTTGTTTTCCCGGGAAGATCGAAATGAGAGTGCCGTTTTGGCGTGCGAGGGGTAGTTGGCCAACAGTCTTAAGAAACATGCGTCATCCTTGCGCAATGAACGCAATCGTTTTGCAGCACTGGCATTTGTTTGGGGCGACCTGTTGCTGGAGCTTGATGAAGAGTTCCGTATTGTGTTTGCGTCTGGTGCCTCCGAAGGGATTTTGGGGCAAAGGACCCAGCAAATCGAAGGCGGGCCTTTTGTTGACCTGCTTGCCAGTCATTTCAGGCCGCTGGTTAGCGAGATGCTGCATGTAGCGCGCCGGCGTGGCCGGATGGACAATGTCCTGGTGCGGTTTGTCCGCCCTGATGAGCGTATCAGCCCGCCAGTATCCCTGACGGGATATTTTTTACCCGATCTGGACGGCCATTTTTTTGTTGCCTTGCGCGTCACGGTAAATTCGTTGCCACATGATGTTTTGCAATCCATTCAGCGTGATGGCGCAACCGGCCTGCTGGACGAGGAAAGCCTGTCGCGTGTTGTCACCGAACGTTTGATGGCGCAACGCGAAACCGGACAGAATCAGAAATTCTCGCTGTTTACCCTGAATGCGTTTGAACCCCTGTGCGCCCGCATGGAAACGGTGGCCCGTGACGAAATGCTGTCGACCATCGGTGCATTTTTTAGGGCGCATTCCATTGCCGGGGATACCGCCGGGCGTATCAACACCAACCAGTTTGGCATGTTGCATAATCCCGAAGTGCGTATTGGCGACCTGGAAGACCGGATTACCCAGTGCGTGCAAAATGCCGACCCGGATGGCAAGGGTGTTATTGTGCGGACGTCGGAAACCGATTTTACCGCGCATGCCATGCCGCCGGGCGATTTGGCGCGTGGTGTTTTATATTCGATCCGGCGCTTTTGCGACAAACAGGAACACAATTTTACCTTTTCACGCCTGAGCGGGCATATGCCCAACCTGGTCAATGATACCTTTGGCGCGATGCGTGATTTTGGCCAGCGTGTGGACCGGCTGGAATTTGATGCGGTTTATCAGCCGATTGTGCGCCTGCCATCGGCGGAAATTCACCATTTTGAAGTGCTGGTCCGTTTTTATCGCGAAGATGGCGAATTGATCCCGACCGACAAGCTGATCATGTTTGCCGAGCAGGTTAATATGATCCACCGGCTTGATCTGGCGATGTTGCGCCGGACCCTGAAATGGATTGAACGCCAGCTTGAAGAAGGCATTGATGCGCGTGTGGCGGTTAATGTTTCGGGCAACAGTCTGGTTAATCCCGATTTTTGCCGTTCGGTGATCGCATTGTTCGAGCGTAGCAAAAAAGCCCTGCCGCAATTGATGATCGAAATTACCGAAACAGCCGAAATTACCGAACTTGAGCAGGCGTCGCGCTGGCTGGCGCGTTTCAGGCAATATGGTGTTGAAATTTGTCTGGACGATTTTGGCACCGGTGCGGCCAATTTCAGCTATCTGAGCGCGATGGAAGTTGATTATGTCAAAATCGATGGTCCGTCGATTCATCAATCGCTGAAAACCCAAAAAGGCCGGGCTTTTTTGCGTTCTCTGGTGGGGCTGTGCCATCAGCTGGGGGTCGAGGTGGTGGCGGAAATGATCGAAACCGACGATATGCGCGACCTTGTGACCAAGGCCGGGTTTGATTACGCCCAAGGCTATCTTTTTGGCAAGCCGGAAAAAGATATTACCAGCTATTGGCGGAAATTGCGGTCGCGGCGTGGGCGCAAGAGTTTGAGTTAGAGCGTTTTTCCATTCATGTGTCTGGTTTTGTTGGCCGCGTCATTTCTGTGTGCAGCCAGGTATGTTTATGCGTTTGCTCTGGTAAAGGCAAAAGGCTTTCGTCCCAGTAAAAAGAGACTAATTGATCCAGTTTGTGGGATTGGCCAGGGACATTTCGCTTACGCCGTATTTTTTCAGGATGCTGTTATAAACACCATTGGCCTGAATGGTTCGGAGCCCGTGATTGAGGGTTTCGACCAGCGCATAGGCGTCGTCGATCTTGCGTGAAATGCAGCCATAATAAGGGGCATGTTTCAGTTCGCGATATTCCAGCGAAAAAGGAATATTATGCTTTTTTTGTGCCACAAGAACCGGCGCGCGGAAAGAATAGATCATATCGATTTGACCGGTATAGAGCATTCCCAGTAAAGTCTGCTCGCTGGTTGCCGTTACCACATTCAGCCCGGCATCTCCGGCCGATTTTTCAAGGCTGTAGCCTGAAACCACGCCGATGCGCAAATTGCGCACATCTTCCAGTTTGGTAATATATTGTGGAACATGGCCTGCAATGGAAAACAGTCCGATGCGCGCATTTCCAAGCTCGATCGAATAGAGCAGGTCGTTTTCCCGCTCGACCGAATAGGAACAGGAGCACAGGCCGTCTACCTGCCCTTCTGATGCCAGCAGATATGCCCGTTTCCAGGGATAAAACGGGGTTTTGACCTTGATGTCGCTTACGGCAAAGGCGGCGCGCAGAATTTCCACATCATAGCCAGGCATTTTCAGGTTTTCGGCGATTTTCGACGGCGGAAAAGGGTTGCAGGCCAGCGTCACATTACGGCGCGGTTTTTCGTGGGCATCTGCGATGATGCTGATACCACAGAACAGGAATATCGCCAAAAAACCAATCGCCCAATTCCGGTTCCGCAACCATGTCATGCGCGTTCTCCCCTCTGACCGCGTTTAATCTGTAACATTATTCCGGTCCCTGGTTGCGGTTGTCTGGCGCACCGCTTTTTGTTCATGTTTCGCGACATAAAAAAAGGCTGACCCGAATAGGGTCAGCCCTTCCGGTGCTAAACAAAGCAGATGTTATTCGGCAGCCTTGATTTCGGCACTGTTGCGAATAGCAATTTCTTTGACACCATCATCTACATGTTCTTCAAATTTGGCAAAGTTCTTTTCAAAGCGTGCGGTAAGATTTGCCGCTGCCTTGTCATAGGCGGCCTTGTTCGACCAGCTTTCGCGCGGGTTAAGAACGTTTGCCGGAACATCGCCGCATTCGGTCGGATAGGACAGGCCAAAGAACGGATCTGTTGCGAACGGAACGTTTTTCAATTCGCCATTCAGGGCCGCATTCAGAAGGGCACGGGTATAGCCGATCTTCATGCGAGATCCTTCGCCAAAGCCGCCACCGGACCAGCCGGTATTGACCAGCCAGCAATCCGAACCGTGCTTTTCAATCAGTTCACCCAGAAGTTTGGCATAAACCGACGGGTGACGCGGCATGAAGGGCGCACCAAAGCAGGCGGAAAATGCCGCAGTCGGTTCCTTGACGCCTTTTTCGGTGCCAGCAACCTTGGCGGTATAGCCTGACAGGAAGTGATACATCGCCTGGGCTGCGCTGAGTTTTGCGATTGGCGGCAAAACGCCAAAGGCGTCGCAGGTCAGCATGACGATGTTTTTCGGATGACCACCCCGGCCATTCTCCGACGCATTGGGGATGAATTCGATCGGATAGCTCGAACGGGTGTTTTCGGTGTGGCGCGGGTCGTCAAGGTCAAGCTCGCGGGTTTGCTTGTTCATGACAACGTTTTCCAGAACCGTCCCAAAGGTTTGGGTGGTTGCGTAGATTTCCGGCTCTGCCTCTTTGGACAGCTTGATCACCTTGGCATAACAGCCGCCTTCAAAGTTGAAAACGCCGTCTTCGCCCCAGCCATGTTCGTCATCGCCGATCAGGGTGCGTGACGCATCGGCCGATAGGGTGGTTTTACCCGTGCCAGAGAGACCAAAGAAAATGGCAGTGTCGCCGTTCGGGCCAATATTGGCCGAGCAGTGCATTGGCAAAACGTTTTTGGCCGGCAGAATGTGGTTAAGGACGGAGAAGATCGATTTCTTCATTTCGCCCGCATACCAGGTGCCGCCGATCAGCACCATTTTACGTTCAAAGCTGACCATGACAAAAACGTCGGAACGCGTACCATCCGTTTCCGGGTCAGCCTGCAGGCCCGGCGCATGCAGAATGGTAAAGCCGGGGTCAAAATCGCGCAGGTCTTCTTTGGGCGGCTGAATGAACATGTTGCGCACAAACAGGTTGTGCCAGGCATTTTCATTGATGATACGCACCGGCAGGCGGAACTGCGGGTCGGAACCGGCATGACAATCCTGTACGAAAAGTTCGGTTCCCTGGAAATAGGCGCGGATTTTTTGATACATGCGCTCAAATACATCCGGGGAAACCGGGCGGTTAACATCGCCCCAGTCAATATCGGCCTTAACCGAGTCTTCTTCGACGATATAACGGTCCTGTGGGGAGCGACCGGTATGTTCGCCGGTGAGGGCGACAAAGGCGCCACCCTTGGCAATTTTGCCTTCCGAACGACGAATGGCATGTTCGTAAAGGCCTGCGGCGTCCAAATTCCAGTGAACAGCGCCAAGATTTTTGAGGCCATGTTTTTCAAGGCCTACACGGCTGACAACGGGTCCTGATTGCAGCACGGATCTCTCCTAGTCGGATCAAATTCTGGGGTTTAAAAACAAATATGAAAGCAACCCGTGGGGTGGGTCCCTGACATTGCGACATATTGTTACAATGGCATGGCAAAAGCAACCGCTGCTTTGGTCAAATAACCCGCAATTTTCACCCTTTTCCCGAATGTGAAAATAGCATGTTCATATATGCTGAAAACGCCGGAAATCTGCCGTTTTATATCGGAATTTCGGTCTTTTTCTGACCTATTTTCACCAGAATCTTTTGCGCATCTTCCATACTGCAAATTGTATGAGGAAATTCGAGTCGAAAGACGGTGTCATTAAAGGAAAAATACGCTCCGTCGCAGTCAATGGCCGCCAGTGTCCACCGGGTTTTGGGCGCCGTTATTGCTGGCAGATACCAATGCGCAATTTGGGCAATCAGGTCTGGTTTGTTTTTGTTCACATCATCAATTAGCGCGGCATGGCCTTTTGTCAGGGTGTTAAGGTCCGCGCCATAAAGCTGTTCTCCGCGCAGGCGGCGCTGTTTACCAAATCCGCCGACCCAATAGGCCGCCTCAATTTCAATGCGGTAAAAGGCAAAATCGGCAAAACCGGCGTAAAGGGCGGCTGCGGGCTGAACAGTAAGGTAGCGGCGTTCGATCCTTGCATCGTCAATTTTCGTGGCCTGCCCAAAAATTGTCAGGCGCTGGGTATCGGTAACGGGGGTTTTGGGTGCGGCGGCGGGGTGGGATGTTTCTACCGTGCCACCAGGGGAATAGGGCCGAAACATCAAGGATACGCGCGGGTCATTATGGATATGACGGGTATGATCGGCCAGTTGCGAAATCAGGATAATCGGTGCGCCATCCATATCGATCACCGGCTGCACCATCGAGGCGACCGGCCAGCCATTTGCCACCTGACTGTGGGTAAAGGCCAGGGTCGCCAGGGTTGCTTCGGGGGCCGTGCGCATCAGGCGGCGCAGGCTGGCGGCGTCATTGGCTGGCGTAATTGGATCTTGTTCCATTTTACCCCTTGAAGTTGAAAGTTTTTATGTTCACCTTAATTAAAGGTGAGAAAAAAGCATTTTTACACGGCAGCCGGTTGTTAAGCCTGTTCATCGTTCCGATGTAATATCAGATAAATCTGAATAAAAAACGAAAGGGCTGTTTTCTGTCTGCTCATCGGTGCCAGAGGGATCGTTTACAAGGGGCGAAAGGTGAAACGAGTCACATTTTTTGAAAATGGTGCGAATTAACTTTTAAAATAATTCTATTGTTTGACAATCAATTGGTTAAGGGGAAAAACGTGTTGAGGATATACTGGGTGCGATGCCCCCAATTCAGATTGGGGGTCAAACATATAGGGGCAGGATGATGGAGACAGTTTTCATTTTCCTGAGGGGGAACGTCCCGTCGGCAGGCATTTAAAGGCTTTAAGGGGATCGGGATAAAGTGGACAGCGATGAAGACGATTTTATTGAAATTTTTGACGGCGCTGATGATGGTGCCGACCGTGGTGTTGGTCTTGACGACCCCGTAGATGGCACCTTATTACCGCCGGCGCTGTCGTCGTGGAAAATTCTGGTGGTGGATGACGATCTTGATGTTCACGAGGCGACTGAATTTGCCTTGCGTAAGGTTACTATTCTTGATCGTTCGCTTGAACTGATCCACGCCCATTCCGGTGCCGAAGCCGAACGGATTTTCAATTCCCGGCCCGATATTGCGGTAATCCTTCTTGATGTTGTCATGGAAGAAGAACATGCCGGGCTGCATCTGGTGCGCAAATTACGTGAACAGGGACATACCAAAACCCGGATCATTTTGCGAACCGGTCATCCCGGTTACGCCCCCGAAAGCCGGATCATCCGCGACTATGACATTAACGATTACCGCACCAAGGATGAACTGACGCGCACAAGGTTGATCACAACCCTGACGGCTTCCATCCGTGCCTATGATTATATCAATACTCTTGAACAAACGCGCAGTGGGCTGGAACTGATCATTAAAAGCACGCGCGATCTATATAGCCGCCGCAGTTTTGATCTGTTTGCGCAAGGGGTGCTTGTGCAACTGGCGGCCCTGTTGCATCTGGAACCGGAAGGGGCCATTTGCGCCATTGGTCCAGCACAGGAAGGCAGCGATACCCTGATGCGCCTGCCGATTATTGCCGGGCTGGGCCGGTTTCACGATCAGGTCGGGCTGGATATTGCCAGTGTTCCCGGGATCGACATTACTTCGCTATGCACTTTGCCCTTTGACAGCCATGAACCGGTTTTGATTGGCAACAGCATTGCCATGCGCTTTGCGGCCAATCGTGACCGGGAATTGCTGGTTTATTTTGAGCATGCGGGCAGGGTCAATAATGATGCCATCTCGCTGCTGCGGCTGTTTTCGGGCAATCTGGCGCTGTGTTTTGAAAACCTTGCCCTGCTTAAACGTCTTGATGAATTGGCATTTGTTGATCAGAAACTGGGTATTCCCAACCAGAATGCCTATTTTCGCAAGCTGTCTGACATTATCGATATTGATGATCGGCATTGCCATGTCGCCCTGGTCCTGATCGACGAAGCCCCGCAATTTGCCGTGGCCTTTGGCACGGAATTTGTTGACCGCCTGATCATGGTGGTTCATGCGCGGATGAAAACCATGATCGGCGATGACATTTTTGTCGCCCGTCTGGGGGAATTCCGCCTTGCCGTGATTGACGAAAATTGTGTGGTTGAGGAAACCATCCTGTTGTCGGTCTTTGAAAAAGCCTTTGTGATTGATGGAAACAGCATCACCCTGTCGGCCACGATCGGCGTGGTGCGCGAAGGTGTGGAAAACCATGAATCGGTCGCGGTGGACCGCGCTGTGCGGACCACATTATTGCGTGCGGCCCAAAACACCCCCGGCAAGGCCATGCTTTATACTCCCGACCTGCAAGACAATATTGCCCGGTCGGTACAGTTGCGCAGCGGCCTGCATGATGCCCTGCGCAATGGTGATATTACGTTTCATTTCCAGCCACAAATCGCCCTCACAACCGGCAGACTCTCTGGCATGGAAATTTTGGCCCGCTGGACATTTGAAGGCGAACCGGTGTCGCCCGCGCATTTTATTCCCCTGGCGGAAAAAAGCGGTCTTATTTCGGAATTGACCTTTCATGCGGTGGCGGCTGCCGGGCGATTTGTAGAACGGCGCAAGCAGCTTACGCTGCCCGAAGTGCGGGTTTCGCTTAATCTTTCGGTGTCTGATATTAATCAAAAGGGGTTTGTGCCCCGGTTGTTGTCACATGTGCGCGATGCGCAACTGGGGCCGGAAAACCTGCAATTTGAAATTACCGAAAGCTTTGCCATGCACAGTGCGCGTGAGGGCATCACGGTTATTTCCATGCTGAAAGAGGCCGGTTTTCGCCTGTCGCTGGATGATTTTGGCACCGGTTTTTCCTCGCTCAGTTATCTGGATCGCCTGCCGATTGACGAGGTCAAAATTGACCGTTCCTTTGTCAGCCCCTTGCAGGTGGTCACAGCCCGGCAAAGTATTGCGGCCTCAACCCAAACCATTGCCGATAATCTGGGGCTGGAAGTGTTGGCAGAAGGGGTGGAAACGGTCGAACAGCATCAGATTTTGCGGTTCATTGGTGTGAAATATGTGCAGGGCTTTCTGTATGGCCGCCCAATGCCGGAAGACGATTTTATATCCTGGGAAAAAGGCTGGGATATGTCCAAGGTGTTTGCTCAATGACAACGGCCCGGCGCGCCATGATCAAACGTGCCCAGGAAGGTTTGCTTTCTGGTGCCGGAAATTTGCATACCATTTTGTCCTCGTTGCGTTTCTGGTGGATCTTCGGGCTGATTTTTTTGTTCTGTACTTTGCTTTTTGGGGCAGGTTTGCTGGGCTGGTACCAGGCGGAACAGAAATCTTTGCGCGAAGATCGCGAACTGGTGCTCGAGCGTTTTACCAATCGTCGCGAAAATGTCCTCTACAATGCCTTTATCAGTTTCGAGCAACAATTGCTGATCGCCTCGGAAACCGAGGATATCCGCAATTTTTTATCCGATGATCATTCTGCCGCGACGCATCTTTCGGTCATCGTCAAACAGCTTCCAGATATTTTTCAGGCACGTATTCTGGCTACCAATGGCCGGGAGGTTATTCGGGTGGATCGCACTGTTGGCGGCGTTGTGCGTATTCCCGACCAGGACTTGCAGGACAAGTCCGACCGTTATTACTACCAGCGGGCGACAAAAATCACGGCAGACGAGGTTTATATCTCGGCGCTGGATTTGAATGTTGAAAATGGCAAGATCGAGGTTCCGTGGCGGCCAACTGTGCGTTTGATCTCGCAGATCCTCGATAAGTCGGGTCGCAAGGAAGGCTATCTGGTTTTTAATATCGATGCGTCACAAATGCTTGCGGAATTTGGCTCCTTTGCGCCTCGCAATGTTCAAACGACCCTGCTGAACAATGATGGCTACTGGCTGGCTGGTAAGCCAAAGCAGTATCTGTGGGGCTTTATGACAGGTAATGAAACGACCCTGGCAAAAAGCGATCCTGTTTTGTGGCAAAAGCTGGAAAGTGAGAAAAGCAATGTCGTTTTTGAATATGCTGATACGCTTTATACTGTTCGTCATTTGCCGCTTTCAGGCATCATTTCTGGTGGGGCGTTGATTGCCCGTCAGGTCGAGGATAATGGCCTTTTGGTTTTGGGCTCGATTAGCCTGGAAAGCCGTTTGATGGCCTTTGAAAAACGCGATTTCATTTTCTTCGCAATTTGGGAGCTGTTAAGCGGGCTGTTATCCTGGGTCGGGGCGCATTATTTGATCAAACGGCGTCAAACCCGGGATGTGCAAAAACGTGTTGATGAACAATTGCTTGAAGTTCAGCGGATGGCATCGCTGGGCCGCATTGTTGCCGGTGTCGCCCATGAATTGCGCACACCGATTGGCAATGCGCTGACCACGGTTTCGGCCCTGTCCGAAGATGTGGATGAACTGGGAACGGCATTCCGGTCCTCGCAAATCAGGCGCAGCACGGTCGAGGAACATCTGGAACATCTTAAGGGGGGCTGTCGTATTGCCCAGTCCAATATCGAGCGTGCGGTTGCCCTGATTGGGCATTTCAAACGCACTGCAGTGGACCAGAGCACCCAGAACCGCCGCAAGTTTGATTTGGCAATTGTGTTAAATTCTCTGCTTGAAACGGTCCGACCGGAATTTCGCAAATCCAGCATTATTTTACGCAAAAGCTGCCCGGCTGGCCTGGCTATGGAAAGTTATCCCAGCGCGATTGATCAGATCATTTTGAATCTGTTGCAGAATGCCAAGGTTCATGCCTTTGTCGGGCGTAAGTCGGGCATGGTTTCGGTTCGCGCCTTTGCCCTGACCAAGGACACGATTTGCATCGAGATTGTGGATGACGGTGTCGGCATCCCGGCGGAATTTTCAGACCGTATTTTTGAACCCTTTTGGTCCACCAAATGGAACAATGGTGGCAGCGGCCTGGGACTGAGCGTGGTGGCAAATGTCGTTAACCGGGTTTTGATGGGCGAGATTACGGTCAATAGTGTTGAAGGCGAGGGAACGACCTTCCGTATTGTGATCCCGGCGACAGCGCCGCTGGCCTCTGTCGAGACTGATCTGCATTATAATTCGGATTAAGGCTGATTATCCGGTACCGGGACGCTTAGGGTGGTGGCTTTAGGGGATGCCGTGCAAATTTTCCTAGTTTCTTTCAAACTGTTTTTTGCGCTCACGCGCCTTTTGCAAAATACGTTTTTTCTGGCCGTCGCTGGCCGTACCCCAGGCACCGATTTCATGAATATGGCGAAAACACCCGGTGCAAACCTGTTTTTCCGCATCCAGTTCGCATATGCCGATACAGGGGGATGAAACTGCCATTGTGTTACCTAAAATCCTGTCATCTTGTTGCCTCGGGATTTTTAACATCCTCTCGTCCTTAGGCCAGCATAAATTACTGAAGCAGGATCTACGCCGGTTATGGGGGATGGTTCCGGTCTGTATCTGACAGGAAAAACCCCTTTTCACGCCGGGGGATGCGCAAAAAGGGGCGATGTGAATGCCGCAATCATTGTTGCGGTCTTTTGTTTCCGGCCCGCAGGATGTCGGGCCTGACGGTATCGGACCGGATGAAAACGCTGTTACAGGCGATCAAACCATTCGCTGACCTGGCGGTCCGCTTCTTCGCGTTCGATGCCATAGGCTTCCTGTAACTTGCCGACAAGCTGATCACGGTTGCCGTCAATGCGGTCAATGTCGTCTTCGGTCAGTTTGCCCCATTGCTCTTTGACATTGCCGCGCAACTGCTTCCACTTGCCTTCGATTTGATCCCAATTCATTGTGGATCTCCTGTCGTGTCATTTCGGATTAGGCGTTTGTCGGCGTCAGGCCCAAGGGAATTTCACATCGGGAGGGGACGTTATTCCCATCGGGCCCACTGTTAATGAAACGGTTTAACCTGCAAGATGTTCCACCACCTTTTGTAGCGGTTTATCGGGGGAGGGGAACATTCTAACTACGTGGCCGTAATGCCGCTGTTAACGGAAGCCGCGTTGCGACGAGTGCCGGAAAAGCCCCGCCCAAAAAACCAATCGCAAGGCTGAGAAGGCCAGCCGTGACCATGATGTCAGGTGTGACGGTTAAGGCAAATCCGACAGTCGTGTTATTGGCTGCCATTGTACTGGCTTGCCAGCCATCAAAAACAAGCCAGGATGTTATCACACCAAGAATAGCGCCAATGGCGGCCAAAATGACGGCTTCAAACCACGTTGCCAGAAATGCTGACAGGCGGCTGAAACCCAGCGCGCGCACGGTGGCAATTTCGATTGTGCGATTGGAAACCGAGCTCATCATGGTGTTAAGGGCCCCCACTGTTGCACCAACCGCCATCAGCAGGGTCAACGGCCAGCCAAACAGTTTGATCAGACGGGAAACCTGGCCCGACTGGGCGGCATAAAGGCTGGCTTCGGAAACCGCGATCAGGGATGTTGTCGTGATCGTTCTAAGCCTGTTATTCAGTTCTGCTATCGCTGCCGGGTCTTGCAGGCGCAGGTGCAGGCTTTGCACATCCCCCTGCCGGTCAAAGGCGGCACGAACGGTATCAAGGTCGGCCCATATTTCGGATTCAAAGGCACTGCCATGTGCGGAAAAATGGCCGGTGACCGTCCACTCAACCGATCCGAGCCGAATGACATTACCGATACTCAAACCATCAAAGCGGCCAGCCAAGTGATTGCCCACAACAATTTCCCGGCTGCCAGGCCGAAACAGGCGCCCGGCAGATAGCGTAATGCCGTCACGAATGCCAGGCCCTGTTACATCCATGCCGCGCAGGGCCAGTGTTGTCGCGGGGCTCTTACCATGCTCCCGTATTTCGACAGGTACGACAAGTTCGCGTGATAAAACGATATTCCCGGCAGGATCGCGTACCACACCCATATCGCCGCCGCTTGCCGCGATATTGCGGATGGCACTGGCCGGAATATCCGACCCGGTTTCCTGGTTAGTGCCCCCGCCCAGCACAACGGCAACCACAGGGGACCCTGCACTGGAAAGGGCGGTTTCAAACCCCCTGGCCATGGCGAGAAACCCCACCAGGACAGCAACCACCAGCGCAATTGACAGCACCATTGAAAGCGAGACCGAGAGGCGCCGTGGCAAGCTGAAAAGATTGGCACGTATCATCACAAGTGTTTGTTTAATCTGGGATGACATGGAACTTACCTTGTTCTGAAAGCTTTGATGACGGGTGTGCGCATGGCATTGAACGCGGGCAAAAGGCCGGTTGCCATACCAAGCGCAAGGATCAGAAGACTGGCCTTGAGGGCGAGAAGGGGTGAAAAGCTCAGCCCCAGTGCGGGCATGGCAAAGACCGTCGCCAGTTTGGCCAGGGCAAGGCCGGTCAGGCCGCCAATGACAAACACAAACAGCGTTTCCGACAGAACCAAAACCAGTATTTTGCGATTGGAAAAGCCGAGTGTCTTGAGAATGGCGATCTCGAATGTTCGTTCGCGCACGGCAAAAATCATGGTGTTGATGACGATCAGCAAAAGCGTGACAAAGGCCGCACCAATTACCAGATCGACGATCAGGGTGATGTCGGCATATTGGCGCAAGAAGGCACTTAGAAACTGCCGTTCCGACTGTGTGCGGGTGGGGGCCGCCGAATTGACAAAAAGATGGTCAATTCGGCTGGCAAGTTCGGCAGGTGAAACGGACGAACCGGGCCGAACCGCAAATGTATCGACCTGGTCCCTGCCCTGTCCCTGCGCACGGGTGGCATTGACATAATCGTACCGGCCAATGGCAAAATAGGTATCGGTACTGGTACTTTCGCCGTTGAAAATACCCTTGATGGCAAACCGCCAATTGTGCCCGCCATCTGACCGGGTGGTTTGAAAGGTTGTCAGGGTAATTGTGTCGCCCACTGACCAGTTCTGGCTGGATGCCAGGGCACGTCCAACCAGAATACCGTCACGATCCTGGTTGAGGGCGGCGATCAATGGTGGCGTCAGTCCCAGTTCCTTGCCATTTACGGCAAGAATTTGTTCGGGGTCAACGGCACTAAGCGCCATGATATTTCTTTGCGTATTGACAAAACCCCGCAGGCGGGCCACCGGCGACACGGCCGCAACACCGGGTTCGGCCGTGATGCGGGCAAGATAGGCCATTGGCAGGGTCAGGGGGCGTCCTCCCGCATTCATAACGCCTAAAATATCGTCGCTAGCCCCACTTGTTCCCTGTGATCCTTCGACGAAACTTGTTGTCAGGCCATAGATCAAAAAGGCGATGGCGACACAGACCGTTAACAGGATGCTGCGAAACGGTTTCCGCCAGGCATTTTTGCGCACCAACATTAAAAAGGTCATGATGCTGCCCTTTCCGTGTCAATGAACTGGCCCTTGTCAAGGTGCAATAACCGGCTGGCTGCATGGGCGGCCTGGGGATCATGTGTGACCATGATGATGGTTTTGCCCATTTCCCGGTTCAGAAAGGCGAGTATTTCCAGAACCTCGTCGGCGGATTTCCGGTCAAGATCACCGGTGGGTTCATCGCACAGCAACAGGGATGGGTCCGATACAATGGCGCGCGCAATGCCGACACGCTGTTGCTGCCCGCCTGACATCACGGATGGATATTGCTTTTCCCGCCCCCGAAGCCCGACAAGATTCAGTACTTTGGTGACGCGAAGCTGGCGTTCTGCTGCCGATAGGGGTTTTAACAGTAGGGGCAGGGCCACATTTTCCGCCGCATTTAACATCGGCAACAGATTATAGAACTGAAAGACAATGCCCATATTGTGGGCACGCCACGCGCTGCGTGCGGCTTCGCCCATGCGATCAATACGCTGATGATGGATGCGCAATATGCCCGCATCCGGGGTATCGATACCGGCAAGAAGGTTCAGAAGGGTTGATTTACCGGAACCGGACGGCCCCATGATGGCAACAAATTCCCCTTCGGATATGGAAAGGTCAAGATTGGTGAAAATCGGGATGGTTTCCCCGCCGATACGATAGCTTTTTTGTATGCCATCAAGTGCGATATAGCTGTTCTGTGTCATTGTGTTACGTCACCTGTTTGCAGGCTGCTTTCATGCAGCTTGGCTTGATGGGGAAGCAAAAGGCGGATGCGTGCCGCCATGTTGGGCCGCATGCCTTTTGGCGGATCAATCAGGGAAAGACGCAGCGTGATTGTGCCCTTTTCAAGCGACACGACAGGGGACAACCGGGTGACTTCAACGGGGAAAGGATAATTGGGAAAACCATCCAGAACGGCTTCGCCGCGTAATCCCGGATGAAGGCTGGCAATATTTGTTTCGGCCACGTCGGCGTCGATCATCATGTGCTGTGTATCAGCAAGGGTCAGCAGGCTTTGGCTGTCACGAACACTATCGGCGCGGGCCAGTACCGTGTCGCCAGTATGGGCGTTTAAGTGTGTGACAGTCCCGGCAAAAGGCGCACGAATGACAAGTTCTGCCAGGCGTTCTTTGGCGATGCGAATGGCAAGGTCGGTGCTCTCAATCTTTTGTCGCGCCTGCTCTACGTTGTTGGCTGCACTTCTTGCCATTGTGCGTGTTTCATCCAGCCGCTGTTTGGATACCGCATCGCGCTTTGCCAGAATTTCAATGCGGTCAAGGGTCGTGCGGGCCTGTTTTAAATCAATCATCGCTGCCGCAAGCGAAAGACTGGCGGCATTCTTGTCGGCCAGGGCCTGTTCCAGGGCAAAATCGGCATTGGCATCTTCCAGTGTGACCAGTATTTGCCCTTGTGCCACCCTGTCGCCGGGTACAACGGCAATATTGGTGATGCGGCCTTCATATTTGGAAAATACGGCGGTGAAACGGGGCGTTACCACAAACCCGGAACCGGTAATTTCTCTTGGGGCCGGTGCATTTGACGGTGTGGGGAAGGTTTCGGTTAAGGGCAGAGTGGTTTGTGTGGATGTGGCGTTAAGCCGCGCATTGGCTCCGGGTTCCGACACATCGGTTATTTCGGAAAACAGGCCCTTCATACGCACAAGAAGGGGCGCGTCATCATTTGGGGCCATTATCGCGGCTGTCAGGAAGGCTGCGATGATCCCGATCATCGTCATAATGGCGATGGCATGCGCCCCCTTTGATCTGTGCTTTTTCGGGGGTGGTGGGTCATTGGCCGCTGGTTCAAACGACAGGGATGTCAGTGTTGCGGCAATTTTGTCGTTGTGATCGGTTATTGTGTGCATGTCGGCAACCTTGCAATTTCAGGCAATGATTGTGGTGATGCCGACAGCATGCAGGATGGGGCAAAATGCGAGACCTGAAACAGCTTTTAGGTCGTCCTTAATCGCGATTCAGGTCAAAATTGTCTGGATAGGGTGGGCTTTTTTAGTGCATGCCGCCATTTGCGCCATGTTTTTTACGCCATTCCAGCGGCGACATGTCCGTCACCCGGCGAAATTCCCTGTTGAAGTTCGACTTGGTTTGAAAACCGACATCAAACATGATTTCGGTAACAGGGGTAGCGGATTCCGCAAGTAAGGTACAGGCCTCGGCAATGCGGTATTCGTTGACATATTGTGACACGTTTTTGCCCGTCGCGCGGTTGATGGCAGCCGAGATCTGGCGTGATGGCAGTGTCATTTTTCGGGACAGGCGATCCAGGTTAAGGTCGGGATCACGATAAACATGCCGGTCTTTCATCATCGCCTGGACGGCAAGGATTGTTTCTTTGTCTTCGGCCAGTTCTTCGGTTTGTTTTGGTTGTGGCGGGGTTTCCGGCATTTCGGCGGGTACATGACTGCGGCTGGCAACACCGGCGGCAATGGACAAAATGATCAGGGTGCCAAGATTGCCAAAGGTAATGACCTGAACGGCAAGCGCGCCATCTTTCCATAAAAAATCCAGGAAAATCAGGGTATCAAGCGTGGCAGACAGGGCCAGGGCAAAGGCCGCGAACAGAATGGCATGATAGGTGGATGTCGCCCCCTCGAACGGGGCCAGGCGCAGGGCATCCGTGCCGTGCCGCATGAGCCGCAAAATAGCGGCTGCATACCCGATGAATATCAGGATCAGCACAATATCAATTGCCGCGCGGCGTGTGGCCATACACAAAAGCACAATGATGGCGGGTAGGAGGTGAAAACTCAGCCGGAAAAACTGCTTTGGCGTGTTTTTACCCACCAGTTGCGAAACCCCAAGATAGGTCAGCGGGGGCATGAACGCCGCTGTCACCGGGGTGATATACATGACCGCCTTAACGTCATATCCCCAGTGTAAACCTGAAAAAACCGATTGCAGCGCACTGAGTAAAATCAGGGCAAGGAAGGGAATATTGGCTGCCGTTTCGGAGTCACGCTTGATCACGGCGACAAACAGAATGATCAGCAGAAGCGAAACAACAAACGGAAGAGGAATAAACAGCATGGACGGCCTCGGCTTCCGGCGGGAAATAATCGCCTGATTTTGCAGAAAATACCGGTGAAGGGCGACCTTAATCGTGATCGAGGTCGGAAATCGCGTTTTGAGACGATCAGGATCCATTCACCCAGGATTCATCATGCCGCCTTTCGCCTCTAATCCGTTTGCACACTTCCTTCATGTTGCAGAAAACACCGTATCTATCGCCCAAAGCGGCGTATTTGGCGGGGGAGTTGCTTGATACACCGGCGGCTTCGGGCTATAGCCGGGGGGCAATTTTTTATTTTGGAGTGTGTGAAAGCGCACAGGCGTGCAGCACGGAGGACTATGATGCGCGGTTATTTCGGGATCGGGATTGAGGGTGCCAGCAAGCCCTTGAATGTTGGTACGCTGTTTCGATCGGCCCATGCCTTCGGTGCCAGCTTTGCCTTTACCGTCGATGCGGATTTTCAAACAGAAGAAGCACACGCAACCGATACTTCCAAGGCGTCCGAGCAGATGCCCTATTACCACTTTCCCAACCTGGACAATATGATGCTGCCAACGGGCTGCACCCTGGTGGGGGTGGAACTGACGCCTGACGCCATCGAACTGCCCAGTTTCAAACATCCGGCGCGGGCAGCCTATGTTTTTGGACCGGAACGGGGGGATCTGTCGCCTGAAACCCAGGAACATTGCGAGTTCATCCTGAAAATCCCGATGAAATTTTGCATCAATGTCGCCATTGCCGCCAATATCGTGATGTATGACCGCCTGATCACCCTTGGCCGTTTTGCCCCGCGCCCGGTGCGCGCTGGTGGCCCGACGGAGGAAAAACCCGTGCCGTTTCATGGTCGCCAGCTTTTCCGCACCATTCGCGATAAAAAGAAAGGCAATCCTGATGCCTTCCGCCGCACCCCGCCGCCCGATTACAGCGTGGTGGATGGCACCCTTGGCGATGACGAGGACTGAGCCGAAAAAAGGATAAACGGGATAAAAAAACGACCATGCAAAGTGCCGCATGGTCGTTGGAGTGAACCACCGGGGTCTCAGGGGGGACCGGTGGTGGGGGAGGCTACTGTGTGATGCCGCTTAGCAGAATGCTAAGCGGCACATGTCTGTGTTACGCGGCTTTGTCTGCTTCATCGGTGTCACCGGTTTCATTCGTTTCTTTGCCACCAGGACGGCCCATTGGATGGCGCAACAGGTTGGCAATCATGTGCATTCCGGCTTCGCCCTGCAGTGTTAGCAGGCTTTCGGGGTGGAACTGCACCGCGCTGATGGGCAATGATTTGTGACGAATGCCCATAATCACACCATCGCTGCTTTTGGCGGTGACGATCAGGTCGGAGGGCAGGGTTTCCGGGTCGGCAAACAGTGAATGATAGCGGCCAACAACGACATTTTCCGGTAATCCGGCAAAAAGCGGGTCACTGGTTTGCAAATGCACCTTGGAGGGTTTGCCGTGCATCGGCGTATCCAACTGCCCCAGCGACCCGCCAAAAAATTCAACAATCCCTTGCAGGCCAAGGCACACGCCAAAGACAGGCAGGCCATGTGCCAGGGCCCGTTCAATATTGCCGCGCAGGCCGTAATCATCCGGTCGGCCCGGACCGGGTGATAAAAACACCAGGTCGGGTTGGAAATCATCAAACACTTCATCGGGGAAGCCGGGTCGCATGGTCAGGGTTTCAGCCCCGGTCGCACGGATATAGCTGGCAAGGTTTTGTACAAAACTATCTTCATGATCGACCAGCAAGACCCGCTTGCCAATCCCGGACCGGGTGGGGTCATCGGTATTTTGTTCGCTATCGGGTCGGGTGATGGCGTCAATCATCGCCGATGCCTTCAGCACGGTTTCGGCTTCTTCGGCGGCGGATTCTGAATCATAAAGCAAAGTTGCCCCGGCGCGGACTTCGGCAATGCCCTGTTTAAGGCGCACGGTACGCAGGGTCAGGCCGGTATTAAGGTCGCCATTGCATAATACAGCGCCAATTGCCCCGCCATACCAGGCGCGCGGGCTGCGTTCGACATTTTCAATATGGGTCATGGCCGCACGTTTGGGGGCACCGGTCACGGTGACGGCCCAGCAATGTGTCAAAAACGCATCTAACGCATCAAACCCTTCGCGAAGCCTGCCTTCCACATGGTCCACGGTGTGGATCAGGCGGGAATACATTTCAATCTGGCGGCGGCCAATAATGCGGATCGAACCGGGGTTACACACCCGGGCCTTGTCGTTGCGGTCCACATCGGTGCACATCGTCAGTTCGGATTCTTCCTTGGCCGAATTGAGAAGGGTACGGATATTTTCCGCATCCTCAATCGCATCGCGGCCACGCGCTATCGTGCCGGAAATCGGGCAGGTTTCCACCCGTTTGCCGGTGACGCGCACATACATTTCCGGTGATGCGCCAATTAAATGTTCCCCATGGCCCAGATTGATCAAAAAGCCATAAGGGGCGGGGTTGCGCCGTTTCAGGCGGCGGAAAATTTCCGACGGGGGCGTGGTGCAGGCGGTGCAAAATACCCGTGATGGTACCACTTCAAACAGCTCGCCCCGGGAAAAGCGCGGTTTGGCATCATCGACAATGGCGGCATATTCGCCCTCGGCCATATCGTTTTGGGCAACATGGTTGGCCCCGCGCGACGGCGGATGGGCGGCACCTTTGCGGGCTAGGCCCTGCGTGCTTTGGGTGCTTTCGCCGCTGGAAATGGTGAAGTCATAATCCAGGCGCACGGCACGGCGGGCGGCATGATCCACGGTGATAATGCTGTCGGGCAGGTAAAGATGCAGGTCCTTATGGTCGCTGGGACGGTCCTGTTTTAGGGCGATCTGTTCAAATTGCAGGGCCAGGTCATAGCCAAAGCTGCCATATAGCCCCAACCGTTCGTCGCCCGCATGGGCAAACAGGTCGCGCAAAATACGCACCACCGAAAACAGGCTGGGTTGCTGGCTGCGTTCTTCCTCGGCAAACCATTTGGCGGGTTGACCAACGGTGCCAAAAATACCCTCATCGCCCAGGGTCAGCCCTTCTATATGGGGGTGATTTTCCAAAATCGGGGCAATGGCGGGCAGCAATACCTGACCGCGTTCATTTAGCGCATGAATCGCAAAACCACGGTCCCGCCCGGTCAGTTCCAGCGGTGGTTGGGCAAACCCCATATCCCACCGTGAATAACGCCCGGGAAATTCATAGGACGAAGACAGCAAAACACCCTTTGCCGCATCCAGGCTGTCAATCAGCCCGGCGGTGGCGTTTTCATAAACAATCTCGGTCTGTCGGCGCGAAACCTGGATGCCGCCATTGGTGACATAGTGATAATCGCGGGGGACTTCATCATCCTGATGCGATGGTTGCGACAGGCGGGTGGGCTGGGTCGGGGTGGTCACGGGTCGTCTCCTGTTGTGGGGCACTGCCACAGACGGAGATCGTTTTTCAGAAAGACATGGAAGATGACTGAAAACAAAAAACCGCCTGCAAAATCAGGCGGCCGGTAAAATGATCAAGACATGGGTTGGCCGCCCGCTTTAAGCGCGCCACCACCAACGATTTGCAATGCGGTTTGGGGTCATGTCCTGTGTTTTCATGGGCAAACTATGCGCGGGCTTTTTTATAACGTCAAGGCTTTTGAACCCGTTATTGCAAAAAGCCGTTTAACGGTTGCGTGAACGGTCCGAGACCTCGATGCGCAGTGGCTTGCGGCAATGCGGGCAAAACAGCGTGTCATCCACGATATGCCCACGATGGACTTCGCGCACATCATTAATAATCATTTCCGCCTGTTCATCGGTCAGGCCCAGTTCTTCCTGGTGGTCTTGCAGGCGGGCGCGCATGGCATCGGTTAGATGCAGCCCGCCCTGCATATGCTGGGTGGCGGTCTGGCGATAGGTTTCCTCGCGGCGGCGCAATTCGCTGCTAAAGGCCGATGCCAAAATACCGGCCGGCACGGCAACCATGCCAATACCGCTAAGGGCGATGAGGGCAGCCAGTACTTTGCCCCCCACCGTAACGGGCACGACATCGCCATAGCCCACGGTCGATAGGGTAATGATCGACCAGTACAGGGCTTTGGGCAAATTACCGAATGTTTCGGGCTGCACCTGATGTTCAAGCAAATACATCGCCCCGGAACTGAAAATAAGAAAGCAGGCCAGCCCGGTACCGGCGGCTCCCAACATGCCTAGTTGCTGGCGCAGAACCGTTGTCAGCAGGTCCATCCCGTGGGAATAGCGGGTAAATTTCAACAGGCGCAGCAGCCGCATAATTCGGATGAAACGCAAATCGATGCTGGTCAGCAACAGCAGAAAAACCGGTAAAATCGAGATCAGATCAACCAGGGCCATCGGGCTTGCGATATAGCGCAGGCGCCCGAACCGCCCGGTAAAACGGTCGTCCTCCGGCGCGCTCCAGATCCTGAGCAGATATTCAACGGTAAAGGCTGTGGTGCAGATAATTTCAATGCCCCAAAACCAGTCGACATGGTTGCGGGCAAAGGGTTCGACTGTATCCAGCATTACCGATGCCACATTGATCACAATCAGCAGCGACAACGCCACATGCACCACCATCGTTACTGGTTCATTGCGCACTTTGGCGCGCAAAATATCTGAACAACGTTGGCGCAAAGGCGCATTCATGCAGCAAGGCTCCGTCTATGGCATTGATGCCGCATCAAAAATGCGATCAGGATGTCAGGATGGAAGTGGTTACTTGAGAAAACAATAATTTATTAATGATCGCAATCATCGCGGGATGATATCAACAAAAAACCGCCCCCGGACATCTGCAGGTCAAGGGGCGGTTTTATCTGCTTTGGCCATCAATATCCTTTGGCTGCCCGGATGAAGGCATTGATCTTGCGCGCATCCTTCACGCCGCGGGTGCGTTCCACCCCGGATGAAACATCGACCCACGGCGCCTTGGAAATTTCAACCGCTTCGGCCACATTATTGGGATCAAGGCCGCCTGCCAGCATCCAGTTGCTTTGCCAGTCGCGCCCGGCCAGAAGCGTCCAGTCAAAGCTAACGGCATTGCCGCCGGGCAGGGTGCTGTCTTTGGGCGGTTTGGCATCAAACAGCAGGAAGTCGGCCACGCCGTCATAGGTTTCAGCCGCGCGGTCCAGGTCTTCTGCGGTGCTAACGGAAATTGCCTTCATCACGCGCAGGCCCAAAACATCCTGCACTTCTTTGACACGGTCTGGTGTTTCGCTGCCATGAAGCTGGATCACGTCCAAGTGGCCGGCCTTTACCGCATTGGCGATGGCTTCATTGCCCGCATCGACAAA
The DNA here is from genome assembly GCF_001907695.1 of Thalassospira sp. TSL5-1. Lineage (NCBI taxonomy): Bacteria > Pseudomonadati > Pseudomonadota > Alphaproteobacteria > Rhodospirillales > Thalassospiraceae > Thalassospira > Thalassospira sp. TSL5-1. The sequence continues at coordinate 43,640 of NZ_KV880641.1, read as the reverse complement.
CAGGCCAACTTTCAAAATACTGTCGGGCACACGTTCGGTCAGGGTGGCGGCACCTTTTAGGGAAATGTGCCGGGGGCTGGGTGGGAAAAATACATAACCCAGGGCATCCGCCCCGGCACTCATGGCTGCAATAACAGCGTCTTCGCTATTGATTCCGCATATTTTGACCATACAGCTCATGGCAGATCCTGTTTGTGATGATTTTATGTAGCAAGGTAACGTTATTTTTCCTTAGCAGAAACATCCGCCCTTCAACAGGATATTTCTAAAAACTGCTGCTTTACACTGGCGGGCGGGCGGTTGCTGCGCTATTTTCCCGCCATGAGCAAGCATCAAGGCCCAGCCGCGGGCGAAACCGGCGAAAAAACAACCCACTTTGGTTTCCGCGATGTGCCGGAAAACCAAAAGGCATCCATGGTGCGCGAGGTGTTTGACACGGTCGCGTCCAAATATGATGTGATGAACGATCTGATGAGCGGTGGCATCCATCGCTTGTGGAAAGACAGTTTTATCAATGAACTCAAACCGCGCCCCGACATGCACCTGATCGATGTGGCCGGTGGCACGGGCGATATTGCCTTTCGGTTCCTGAAAAATGGCGGTGGTGCCGTTACGGTGTGTGACATCAATTATGAAATGTTGCATGTGGGTCGGGACCGTGCGGCCAATCATGGCCTGCTTAAAAATATCGACTGGATGGTGGGCGATGCGCAGAAATTGCCGCTGCCCGATCAGTCGATGGATGCCTATACCATTGCCTTTGGCATTCGCAATGTTACCCGCATTCAGGAAGCCTTGAACGAAGCCTACCGGGTGCTCAAACCGGGCGGGCGGTTCCTGTGCCTTGAATTTTCCAAGGTTGTCGTGCCGGGCTTTGATAAAATTTATGATCTCTATTCGTTCAAGCTGCTGCCTGAAATTGGCCGGTTTGTTGCGGGCAACCGTGAAGCTTACCAGTATCTGGCCGAAAGTATTCGCCAGTTTCCTGACCAGGAAACTTTTGCCAGCATGATCCGCGAAGCGGGCTTTGGCCGGGTGCGCTATCGTAATTTGTCCGGCGGAATTGCCGCCATTCATTCCGGCTGGCGAATCTGAGGTTTTGGTCAAATGATTCGCTTTGTTCGTAACAGTTTCCGCCTGATCGGCATGGCGCGAACTTTGGCGCGGCATGATGCCCTATTTCCGCTTGATCTGGTGCCGGGCGGTAAATTTCTGGCGGCCCTGGCCCGGTTAACGGCCCCGTTTTCGGGGGGCTCCAGCCTGCCACCGGGCAAAAGGCTGGCCCGTGCGCTCGAGGAACTGGGCCCGGCCTTTATCAAGCTGGGGCAAACCCTTGCCACCCGTGCTGATCTGATTGGCGAGGATGTCGCAACGGACCTTTCCTCGCTTCAGGACCGGTTGCCGCCTTTTTCAGCTGACATTGCCAAACGTCTGATTTCCCGGCAACTTGAGGCACCCTTTGCCGATCTGTTTGCCGAATTTGACGAAAAACCGGTGGCCGCCGCCTCGATTGCGCAGGTGCATTTCGCCACAACACCTGATGGTCGCGAGGTTGCGGTTAAGGTGCTGCGCCCCGATATCGAAAGGCGTTTTGGCCGGGATCTGGACCTGTTTTACTGGGTTGCGGAAATTGTTGAATGGACGCAACCGCGTTTGCGCCGCCTAAAACCGGTTGAAACCATCAAAACGCTGGAAGACAGCGTTAAAATGGAAATGGATTTTCGCTTCGAGGCGGCAGCCGCATCAGAATTTCGCGAAAACTTCCAGGATGATCCGACCTATTATATCCCGGAAATTGATTGGGAACGGACTGCCCAGCATGTTCTGACAATGGAACGGGTGCGTGGTGTGCGTATCGACAATGTCGAGGCGCTCGATAATATGGGCATCAATCGCACCGAATTGCTGGCAAAGGCGGCGGCTGCTTTTTTCCAGCAGGTTTTCCGCGACGGTTTTTTTCATGCCGATATGCACCCGGGCAACCTTTTTGTCGATGATAGCGGCCGTGTCAGCGTGGTTGATTTCGGCATTATGGGCCGGGTGGACCGGCAAACACGGCTTTATCTGGCCGAAATGCTGCTGGGCTTTTTGACCCGTGATTATCGCCGGGTGGCCGAAATCCATTTTGAGGCCGGTTATGTGCCGCGCCATCAGTCGCTTGAAAATTTCCAGCAGGTGTGCCGGTCGATTGGCGAGCCGATTTTGGGCAAGGAACTGGCCGATATTTCGGTTGGGCGTTTGCTGGGCCAGTTGTTTCAGGTTACGGAAACCTTTGGCATGGAAACTCAGCCCCAGCTTTTGATGCTGCAAAAAACCATGATTGTGGCCGAAGGGTTGTCGCGTATTCTTAATCCCAATGAAAATATGTGGAACCTGTCGCGCCCGTTAATCGAAGAATGGATGCGCGATAATTTGGGCCCCGAAGCCAAAATAGCCGAGGCCACCCGCCAGGCGGGCAGCATGTTGCGCCGTCTTCCCCGTGTGATTGAGGCGGCAGAACGCGCATCGGGAGTGTTAACCGAACAGGGCCTGAAACTGCATCCTGATACGGTGGCGTCCATGCGCCGCCGTGGCAAGGGGGGGGGCGTACCCCTAAATGGCCTGCTGTTATGGGCGGCAGTTATTGGTCTTGCGGTGGCGCTGGTTTTGAAATAGGGCGTGTGCGTAAAGTGGGTTTTATGTGCCGTCTAAAAACAGGTACAGGACAGCTTTATGGAAAATGCTTCTCAGATCGAAATCACCTGCGACCGGGATCGTGTCGATATTGATTACTGCTACGGCTTTATCGGCAAGGCTTACTGGGCCATGAACCGTTCACGCGGTGAATTTGAAAATGCGGTGCAAAAGTCGCTGTGCGCCAGTGCCTTTTGCGACGGACGACAGGTTGGTTTTGCCCGCGTTGTTACCGACAACATCGCTGTGGGGTATGTCGCGGATGTTTTTGTTGATGAGCATTATCGCCGTCGCGGCATTGCCCTGAAACTGGTTGCCGCCCTGCATGAGCACCCGGATATGCAACGTGTGCGCCGCTGGTTGCTTGCCACCCGGGACATGCAGCCGGTTTATCGAAAGCTGGGCTATGTCGAACTTGATGAAACCTTGATGATGCGCATCAACGATGCCGCTGCAACGCATCCGCCCTTGCGCTAACGCTTTTGGGGCGGTTGCCTTGTATTTTGCCAATCGTATGCTGAATGTTTAAAGGCACCCCGTTTTATCCAGGGTGCCTTTAATTGTGTTTGTTACCGGCTGTTTTGCGGGTAACGGTCAGCTTTCGCGTACATCGCGCAGGAAATTGCTGACCTCGCTGCGCAACGTGCCCGATTGCGAGCCCAGTTTTTCCGACGCATCCAGAACCTGCCGCGCGGCCTGCCCGGTCTGGCTGGCGGCATCCTGCATTTCCCGGATATGGGCGGTGACTTCCTGGGTGCTGCTCACGGCCTGCTGGACGGAGTTGGAAATTTCGTTGGTCGCACTGCCCTGTTGTTGCACGGCAGCGGCAACCTCGGCCGAAATTTCATTTAGGTCATGGATAATGCGGGTGATGCCGTCAATGGCGCTAACAGTATCCTGTGTCGAGCCTTGGATGCCCGAAATCTGGGCGGAAATATCCTCGGTCGCGCGGGCTGTCTGGTTGGCAAGGTTTTTAACCTCGTTGGCAACCACGGCAAAACCCTTGCCGGCATCGCCCGCACGGGCGGCTTCGATGGTGGCATTCAGGGCCAAAAGGTTGGTTTGTTCGGCAATGGCCTGAATGATTTGCACCACTTCACCCACCTTTTGTGCCGAAACATCAAGGCCCTGCACCATTTCGTTGGCACGGTTGGCTTCGGTTGCAGCACGTTCGGTAATGTTGGAGGTGTCATTTACCCGCGTGCTGATTTCCTGGATAGAACGTGCCAGTTCCTCGGCAGCATTGGCCACGGTTTCAACACTGCGGTTGGCCTGGTCTACGGCGGCGACCACGGCTTGTGACCCGGCTTCGTTCTGGTGGACGGCTGCCACCATGCTTTGTGCCACCTGCTGCATTTCGTTGGATGCCCCCGAAACGCCGTCGACCACACCCAGAACCGTATGTTCAAACCGCCCGGCCAGGCTGTGCATTGCCTCCTGGCGTTGCTGTTCGGCGCGCTGGCGTTCATTTTCGCGTTCGCGGTCCAACTGGCTGACACGGATGGCATTTTTCTTGAATACTTCGACCGATCCGGCCATTTCGCCAATTTCATCGCGGCGTTGCAGGCCGGGAATGTCAATTTGCAGGTTGCCATGTGCCAGTTCGGTCATGACCGCATTTATTTTACGCAAGGGGATCAGGATCTGACCGCGCAGAACAAACCATGTCGCCCCAAGTAAAACAATCAGAATGATTGCCGCGAGGGCCAACTGCATGACCACCGCTTTTGTTACCGATGCCCGGACATTTTCCAGGCTCCAGGCGGTCAACAGCATGCCGCGATAAACGTCTTCGTCCTTGCGTTTGGAATATTTGGTAATTGGGGCGGCCACAATTACCGCGCCATCAGTGACAAAGCTGACAACTTCCTTATTTTCCAATTTGGGCAGGTGCGGTTCGATCAGAGCCTTCAGGTCATAGGTCTGCATGTTTTCGGCTTGGAACTGGGCAATATTGGTGCCATCCGGCATGTTGGTTTGCAAGCTGGCCAATTCACTGTCTGCGCTGTCTGACAGCTTGCGAAATTCCTTTTCAATCGAATTGGCATCCATCGCAATGAAGCCCGCCTGAACGGCAGTGGACAGCATTTCGGTTTTTTTGACGGATTCACGATACATCAAATCGATCATGGCATCGCGCTGCGATACCGCCTGGATGCTCATCATTGCGGCAAATCCCACTACCAGCAATGCGACAAGCACCACAATCACTTTACGTCCGACAGATGCGCCGGACTTTCCCTTTGCGGCCATAGATGTCTCCCGGTCCATTAAGCCTTATCTGTTTTTGTTTCCTCCCGGCCGGTATCAGATCATGCCGGTTGTTTTTTTCCGGTTCAGACCTGCCTTCCGGGGTCCCTTTTTTTGTTGCCCCTGTTGTCGGGGCTTTTGTGTTTGCCAGTCGTCAAACCGGCCTGCGAACAGGCAAGTCGCATCCTTTCGGATCGCGCGCCAGTTGCATATTCTCTCACCCTTGTGAATAAGGCTATCCGAAGGCCTCAAATAACTGAACTGTTTAAAACGAACTTTCCGAAAATAGTTTGAAAGGCGGCTCTGGGGCGATTTTGCCCTGAAATTCAGGCTCTGCACCGATACTTATTCGGCAAAACCGACCTGGTGTGTTGGTGCGGGCGAATCGGTACAGTGCTTTTTGTCTTGTTATCCCGTTTGCGTTGCGCGCCAGACCGGGTATTTTGTCCCGGTTGAAAATCGATGGGGGAAGCCGGGGCACCGGTGTGACGGGGAATTGGGGAATGGCGAAATCTAAATCAAAGGCCCGCAAGCTTATGCGGGATCAGGTGAAGTCGGCTGGTGGTTCGTCTGGTTCGTCTGGTGCATCAGGTGCATTAGATATTGAGGCTACGGCATCGACATCTGCGGCCAATCCTCCGCCTGGAGAAAATGGCGCGATACCATCGCCTGTGCCATTGTCCGTGCCATCGTCTGATCACGAGAACGCAGCCCCGGTGCCCGATGCAGTGGCAACCCCAACGTCTCCTCCTCCGCGTAAATTGACGGTGCATCGTACCGGTGCGGCGGGCGATAATCTGTTTGCCCGTGCCGTGGCCGCGCATCGTGCCGGCCGGCTGGAGGAAGCGATTACCCTCTATGGTGCGATTTTGCGTACCCGCCCGGACCAGCCTGATATTTTGAACAATCTGGGTGTGGCCCTGCGCCGCACCAAACAGTTCGATGCGGCGATGGTGGCCTATCGTCGCTCTGCTGCCTTGCGGCCCGATAATGCCGGGCTTTGGTCCAATATGGGCAATTGCCTGCGCGAAATGATGCGCTTTGACGAAGCCCGCCAGGCCCATGAGCAATCGCTGGCGCGCGATGATCATGACAAATCCCACCTGTTTAATGCCGGGCTGGTTTATCGTGACCTTAACCGCTTTGCCGAGGCGATAGAATATTTTGACAAGGCACTCGCCATCGACCCCGATTATACCGAGGCCCTGTGGGACCGCTCGCTGGCTTATCTGGCACTAGGCCATTATGAAGCGGGCTGGAAAGCCTACGAGGTCCGTCGCCGTCTGGCTGATAACCCCATACGCCCGCTTCCCGATGCGGTGGAATGGGATGGCAAAGCGGATTTGCGGGGCAAAACCCTGCTTTTGCGTGCTGAACAGGGCTTTGGCGATATGATCCAGTTTGCCCGTTTCATTCCGCTGGTGGCCAAAAGGGCTGCCCATGTGATTGTGGAATGCCGCAAGGAAATGCTGGGCATTATGCAAACCGTGCCCGGGGTGGGCCAGGTGATTGAAAAGGGCGTCAGACCGCCAAAATTTGACCTTCATGCCCCGCTTCTTAGTTTGCCTTATCTGCTTAATATCGGTGCGCAGGAACTGTTTCAGGCGTCTGCCAGCCCCTATATCACGCCGCCGCGCAAAATGGCGCTGAGCGGTATTGCGGGGGATGTCGTATTAAAGGTTGGCATTATTTGGGCGGGCAAACTGAACCCGCGGGATCGCTCCTGCCCGCTGGAAAAATTCATGGGATTGATGGGGCTTCCCGGCGCGGCCTTTTTCAGTTTCCAGATTGATGATCGCCGCGCCGATATTGCCCGCTTGGGGGCCTCGGCCTTTATTCACGATCTGGGCGACCGGATTGGTGATTTTGGCGACAGCGCCGCCCTGATGGCTGAAATGGACCTGATTGTCACCATCGATAGCGCGCCAGCCCATCTTGCCGGGGCCCTGGGGCTGCCGGTCTGGATGTTGCAGCTTTTCACCACCGACTGGCGCTGGATGGTGGATCGGGCCGACAGCCCCTGGTACCCCACCATGCGCATCTATCGCCAGCAACAGCCCAATAACTGGGATGCCCCTTTTGCCGCCCTGAAACAGGATTTTGAGAACCTGCTGGTAGCACGGAAAACGCGGGGAATAGCCACGCCTAATGGTTAGGGAGAACTCTGCGAACGGATAGTATGAAATAGTCAAAAATTGATGCAAAAATTGAAGAAGGCCGCATTTGGGACTGCGGCCTTAGGATTTGGGGGACTGCATGAATAAATCTGTTACCGGTTTTCTGCCGGGTGGGCGCGTATTGCGTGCCAAGATGAAATTTGGGGCGGCTGTGGCCTGTTTCGTCGGGGGCATTTTTTGCCTTTCTGTACCGGCTTATGCTGCGGGAAGCGTCCGTTCTGCCGTCGAAGTTCAAATGCCGATGCTGGATGTGGACCTGTATGATGCGCCAGGGCGCAATCGCAATATGGTCAAATCCATTCCCGGTAGCGAATTTCCGGCCGAGGTGGAGTATATCGGTACTGAAGTTTCCGCCGGGCGGATGCACCATATTCGCTTGGACAATCAGCCGGGTGATTACTGGGTTGATGGCAACGAAGTCTGGATTTCCGCCTATGACGGCGTGATCGAGGTTTTTTGTGATGCCGATGTGACCCGGGCACTGGGGAATACCGGACGGGGTGCAGGCGGTCGTTCGACCTGTCGCAAGAAATAGGGCAGGGACATGATGAAAAAATTCAAATGGGCATTGCCTGGTGCGGCGATGCTGTTTTTGGCAGGGTGCGTTACCAACCAGACGGGTATTAATCTGCCCTTATGGTCCAGCATTCCGGACGATGCCAAATATATCGATCGTGTCAAGCTGCCTGCTGCCAAAACCGACACCGCCGAGGGCTTGAAAAAGGCCCGCATCAAGGTGATGGCATCTTCGGTCGGTATTGCCGATTTCCCCGAATTACAGGCTTATGCCCAATCGGTTCTGGATCGCATCATTAAGGGGGCGCCTGCCGGGGCCCCCAAGGCGCGCGTTTATTTGCTGGCAAATGCCGGGCCAGGTGCGATGGCCGTGCCCGAAGGGGCGATTTACATTCATTTTTCCGCCTTCCAGTATTTGCAATCCGAAGACCAGCTGGCGTTTTTGCTGGCGCATGAATACAGCCATGTCGCCTTGCAACATTCGCCGGATAATCTGTTGCGGTCTTTGCGGCCCTATCTTGTGACGGCAATGGATTTTGCCGTGTCGCGCGCGGGTGGTGATGACCAGCTTCGCAAATCGTTTCAGCTTTATGGCAGCGATATTGTTTCGCGCGATATTCTGTTGCCGGTCTGGGACCGGGCGGCTGAAAAGGAAGCCGACTTTCTCGGCCTCGATCTGATGACAAAGGCGGGGTATAATCCGTCAGAATCTCTTCGTTTTCTGGCTATTGTCGGCAAATATGACGACAGCTTTGAACGCTTGCATCTGTCGACACGCAATCAGCTTGAAAAGCAGCTGTCCGCCCAGTTCCAGTCAAATAGCGACAGTCCGTTATGGAATAAATTCATCGGCGAGTTTCGCAATGCGATTGGCAAAATTCAGGACCAGCTTGCCAGCCGCCATGAAGATGCACAGGACCGTATGGTGGCCCTGGTGGGCTATATGAAACGCGAATACCCGATGGAACGCCGCCGTCCCATCAATAATGCCTTTTATATGCGTACCGTGGATGGCAATGCCGACCTGCTGGATCATTATATTGCGGCCCATCGTGTGGTCTCGGAATTACAGCAAGCGGAATTCGAGAAAGGCTACAAGGTCAATTTCCGCAAACTTGAAACCCTTGCCCGTTCTGCGGTGAGTGGTGAAACCTCTGATCATGCCTATACCCGCTATGCGTTTTCCAAATTGCGGGCCTATCAGGGAAAATATGATCTGGCACTGAAGAATATCGATCTCGTCTCCCCGCCCGAGGCAGGCGATATTCTGCCGTTCCAACTGGCCCTGGAACGGGCGGAACTGCAAAAACAGGTTGGCCGGAAAAAGCAGGCCATCGAGGGAATGGAAGTGGCCGCCGCCCATTACGACTGGCCGGTCGAGGCCTATCATTTCCTGATACCGATACTGACCCGCGAGGGGGAAAAAGGCCGGGTGAACGAGCTTAAAGTCGGCTGTGTTGCCCGTTACCCGCAGCAGCGCGAGCTTTGTTCTATCGAAAACTAGGCTGTGTTGACCAAACCGGCGAAGGGGCCTTTAGAGCAACCCCTTCACCGTGTCCTCGTGCGCCAAAACGATAGGTAAAATCAATGTCGATAGATGACCCGTCCGGGCGGGGGCAAACAATGGTGTCCGACGATACCCCCCAGCAAAGGCCGCTCCGGCAACGGGGCAAGGCCGGGCCGGGCTTGGCCTATTTGAACTGGGCGGCGATTACCTTTCTGTTGGCCGGGCTGATTGTCTTTTTTCAGCCCGAGGAATTCACCGAGCCGGTAGATGAATACAGCTATCAGCTTTTTAACCGGCTGTTCGGGTCGGCGGTTTATGACGCCCCTCATAAAGACGATATTGGCATTGTTCTGTTTGATCAGAAATCGATGTACGACCTTGATACAAGCTGGCCGCCGGTTTTTATGGTTCATGGCATGGTTTTGCGGTCTTTTCTGCGGAAAAATGCGCCGTTGCCCTTGGCGGTTTTTATCGACTTTACCCTGCAGGATGCGCGCAATACCGAAGTGACCATCTCGGTTGATAAATATAAACCGCCGCAATTTACCATGCGGGACGACACGCTTGACGAGCTTGTCCGGACCGTTGATGGCTATCGCAGGCTGGGCATTCCCGTTTATATCACTGCCGGGCGGCATGATGATGATCGCTTTCCCGAAGTGCTGGCAGATTTGAGAGGCAAGGTCAAACTGGTTGCCGGGTGGGGCGATGCCCGCAGCAGTGCTGATATTCGCGGTCTGAATTACGCCCTTTTTCCCAACCGCCCCGGTATGGCGGACGATGCGGATCCGGCATCACAGGACAAGGAAGTGAAGGCAGCCCGACAGGCCGACTATTACCCGGCTGCTGCCTTGCAGATCTATCTGGATCTGTGTGCCCGCCGTGCCGAGGCTATTGCGCGGGGAGAATTGGAGACGTCGGCTTTTGCCGGTCGCAACTGGAATTGCGACAAAGCCCTGGCGGGGGACGTTCCTGCCCCTTCGGACATGGCGGTTTGGCAGCAGCGAAACCTGGATTTGTGGCGCGGTTATGCGCAGGAACGGCCGATGAATTTGGTTTGGCCAGATCACCAGCCTGATTATGCCGGTTGGCCGGTTTTGCAATCCGTTTACAGGAAAGACGACGGAACCGAGGTTATCCGCGATCATTTTCCGACAAAATGCCCTGCCGGTCGGGAAAAGGATTTCTCCTTTCTGGTGGGACTGGTTTACGACTTTGTCGTCAAAACGATGCTGGGGCATCGCGGCGATGCCAATTTCTGTGGTCCGTTTGATACGGTAAGTGCAGGCCAGGCGCAAAAAGGCACCCCCGATGCTGAAGACAGCTGGATCGGTCAACTGGGGGGCCGGGTGATTATGTACAGTTTTAACCTGCAGGGCCTGCAGGACATCGTGCACCCGCCAACGGTTGAAGCCGATATTGCCGGGGTGAATGTGCATGCAATGGCGCTGGAAAACCTGTTGCATTTTGGCCCGGCCTATTTGTCCGGTACCGCCAGGACCGATACCATCCAACCGCTGGGCACGCTTAATTCCAATAATCTTGAATTACTGACGATGCTGGGGCTGTTTTTGATCCGTCTGGTATTTCTTGTGTTGGTGCGTTTTTTCGGTGGCAAAACGGATGTGGAGCAGGAGGGCGATGCTTCAGTTCGTAATGGCGGTGCGGACGCGACAGATGAAAAAATCTGCACCTTAACGGACGGGGCGATGCTGTATTATCGCACGGTGCTGCTTGATCTGCGGGACTGGGGGCGCAAGCTGCCGGGGCGATTGATGAGTTTTTCGCGCGAAACGATTGATACGGTCGAACAAAAACGGGTGCCGGTTTTTGTGTTTCTGGTGGTGGAAGCCCTAGTGGTCGTCGCGTTTGTGTTTGCCGTGGCTTTTTGGCTGGAATTTAGTGTTTTACGCATTGCGCCGTCCAACTGGCTGTCGATCCTGGGTCTCGCCGGTTTGACCTATCCGGTTTATATTCGCGCCCTGTTTGCACAATCTGTCCGAACCGGGCACCGACCTTCGCGCCAGGAGGCAGAAGATGCTGCGGCCAGAGTTGAAAATGCCTCCCGGACGGGGGATTGAGAAAATTCCGCTTTAAATGCCCTATCCACAATTCCGAAGGCTTGTGTTTCAATCAGACAAGGCGTAGGAAAGCGCCTTGTCATTTTTGGGTGTTTGCCTGGCCATGTGCGCCAAGGGCTGACACAGTGGTTTTTGCAGGAGAAACGTTGTGAGCGAAGCCGCATACAACAAGGGATTTCCGGTTTCCTGGGAGCAAATGCACCGTGATGCACGTGCCCTGGCGTGGCGCTTGCTGGAAAAAGGCCCGTATAAGGGTATTGTCGCCATTACGCGGGGCGGGCTTGTGCCTGCTGCGATCATTGCGCGCGAACTTGATATCCGTTTGATTGATACGGTGTGCGTTCGCAGCTATTCTGACAAAAGCCGTGGCGACCTGGAATGGCTCAAGGATGTCGAAGGCGATGGCGAAAACATGCTGATTATCGACGATCTGGTCGATACCGGAAAAACCGCCAAGGCCGTGCGCGAAAAGCTGCCCAAGGCGCATTTTGCCACCGTCTATGCCAAACCGCAGGGCCGTGAAGTTGTGGACAGCTTCGTTACCGAAGTTTCCCAGGATACCTGGATTTATTTCCCCTGGGATATGGAACTGTCGGTCAACGCACCGATTTCCGAACGCGCCCGTTAATCGGCCCGGGGTTTTTCCTGGGCCCAGCGCCCAAAGGAGAAAACCATGCCCCGCACGACGCAATTCCGCCCGTTTTCATTCTCTTTCTGGTCACAAGGCGACCAGGAGAGGCGTGAAGACGGGTATTTTTTATCCCAATTATTACAAAAAACGGGTTCCGTCAGGTTGCAGCGTGCCGGGTTGGTTGCTTTGCCCTTGCTGGCGCTTGTTCTGGCAGCCTTGCCGTTTTCGTCTGCTTTTGCCGATGAAAACATGGACAGGCTGGAAAAAATCGGGTCCCAGCTCACCGTTGCCGATGGTTATGACCTGTCGGTTTTTGCCACTGTGCCCAATGCCCGGTCCATCGCCCTTGCCCCGGATCAGGGCGGGATGTTTGTCGGAACACGCGGGCGTAACCTGTATTTTGTGCCGGTTGACGGGCAGGGAAAGGCTGGCAAGGCCCGCAATATTTCATCGGATTTTACCTCGGCCAATGGGGTGGCCTATCAAAAGGGCACTTTGTTTATTGCCGATCAGGGTCGTGTTGTTTCGTTTGATCTTGCCAATTTTAACGGCAAAGAACTTGGTTCTCCGTCAAATATCCTGTTTGATGGCCTGCCAGACAAAAGCCATCATGGCTGGCGCTATGCCGCCCTATCACCCGATGGTGAAAAACTGTTTGTTGCAGTGGGGGCTCCTTGTAATATCTGCAAGGTTTCGGGGCTGGAAGGCACCATCATCACCCTGCCGGTTGGGGGTGGTGATCCTGAAATTTATGCCTCGGGCATTCGTAATTCCGTCGGGCTGACTTTTAACCTCGATAGTGGCGATTTGTGGTTTACCGATAATGGCGGCGATGGCCTGGGTGACAATATCCCGCGCGAGGAACTCAATCACGCCAGCGCACCGGGCGGTTTTTATGGCTATCCGTGGTTTGCGGGCAATGATACACGCGCGCCGGATTTCAAAAACGAAGATGTGCCGCAAAAGGTAACTTTCCCGGCCTTTACCTTTAACGCCCATAACGCGCCGCTGGGCCTGCATTTTTATCAGGGCGACCTTTTGGTGGCCCTGCACGGGTCGTGGAATCGTACGGTGCCGGATGGGTACGAAGTGGTGCGGGTGAAATTCACCGCAGGCAAGCCGCAAACCGCAGAGCCCTTCCTGTCCGGCTTCCTGCGCGATAATGGCGCGGTTCTGGGCCGCCCGGTGGATATCAAGCCCTTTGGCGATGATGGGTCGGTGCTGATTTCCGATGACCATGCCGGGGTGATCTGGAAGATGACACCGCGTTCCTGACCGGGCAAAAATATTTGCGGTGGCAATTGCGTGATTGTCTTGCACAGCCGGGGCAGTCAGGCTATAAAGCGTGCCGCAAAGCGGGTGTAGCTCAATGGTAGAGCAGAAGCTTCCCAAGCTTACGACGAGGGTTCGATTCCCTTCACCCGCTCCAATTTCCCTCGATATTACATAGACTAACGTGTTGTGCATCTAGGGTTTGCACGCCTTATTTGTATTTACGCGCTTTTCATATTATTAATTTGAGAATGATAATCATAATCTATATGGTGCCTGTTTCGCGCGGCCAGGGTCCCTGGTGATCGCAGGCGTTCAGGAATGTATTTGCAGCATAACCATATGACCAGGCGACGTTTCTCCAATTTGGCACAAGTTGTTGAAGAATATTACGACGAGCTGCTGGGCTTTGTGGTTCGTCGGACAGGATCGCGCCCATTGGCGGAAGAAATTGTCCATGAAACCTGGATCCGCGCCAGCATAACCCGTGTGGTGATGCCCGGAAATCCGCGTGCTTATGTTTATAGTATGGTGCGCAATCTGGTCATTGATCATCATCGTCATCATTCAGCACGCCAGACGATTGAGCTTTCGCCCCTTCCACATGATGAAAATAGCGAGGCGGAAAACTGTGCGCCCCAGCATGATATCGCTGTGCCGTCTCATGAAGATATGGTCTCGGCCCGTCAGGAACTCGCGTTGATTTCCGACGTGGTGACACGGCTGCCGCAAAAATGCCGTCAGGTTTTTTTGATGTATCGGGGGCAGGAACTTTCGATGTCGGAAATTGCCAAAACGCTGGATATTTCGGTCCGTACGGTGGAAAACCATATTGCGCGGGCCATGGTTGAATGTCGTCGTTGCCTGCAGGATGCGAGGCGTGAATTGTGAGACAACATCATGTAAGTCACACCCGGTATGTATATTGGCATGATGATGGGGAAGGGGCAAGCTGCCCTGGTTGTTTGGCCGCGCAAAACGATGGCTGAGGCGGATTGGCATGAGTGAACGCGATGCGGATTTTGCCGCAGAGATTTCTGACGAGCTGTTTCAGGAAGCCGTGATCTGGCATGGCCGCCTGCGCGAGGCCGCGTTCCATACTGGGTCGCAGGAAACGGTGCTGGCTGAATTTGAAAGCTGGCAGCAACAATCTTCGCTGCACCCGGCCGCCTTTTGCGAGGTTGAGCTTCTGTGGGGCAAACTGGAATTGCCCGTTAAACGGATATGGCGGGCGCAAGGCCAGGTTTCCCCGGTTATATCCGACGCACAAGCGGTGCCATCACAGGCTGGGCGGCAAAAGCCCTCTAACGGATGGCGCATTGCGGCCCTTGCCGCTGTTATTTTGCTGTGCATTGTGACGGGCGGTTATTTCAAAAATGATGTCGAACAGTATTTTAATCCGGGTCTGTATATCACCAGCCAACAGCCCATGACCCAAACCCTGCCGGACGGGTCCAAAATAACGATGAATGTGCATAGCCGGCTGGAGGTCGCCTTTGGGGCGGATAAGCGGCTGGTGAAATTGCAGGCGGGGGAAGTGTGGTTTGATGTGGCCCATAACGCCCAAAAGCCATTTGTCGTGGAAACGGCGCAGGGGACCATTACGGTTTTGGGAACCCGGTTTAATGTGCGCAAAATGGCGGATTCCGTTATTGTGAGCCTGGTGCAAGGCAAGGTGGCGTTACGGGATAAGGCCACCGCGTCGCAGGCGCCGACCCTGCTGGCCCCGGGAATGGCGGCTGATTTAACACCGACCGGGATTGGCAAGGCCCATTCGTTTGATGCCTTTGCAACCACCGCCTGGCAAAAGGACCAGATGGTTTTTTACGACGCCCCGGTTTCCGAGGTGGTCAAGGAACTGAACCGTTATTATCCGGGGAAAATCGTCATCGCAAATCGCCATTTGGCTGACTTGCATATCAGCGGTGTCTTTCGCACGGATAATATTGGCCGGGTTTTGGATGCGATTGAAAATACGCTTTCTGTACGTGTGATCCGGGTGACGGATTATCTGGTCGTTCTGGCATGGCAGGATGATGCC
This sequence comes from Thalassospira sp. TSL5-1, assembly GCF_001907695.1. Classification (NCBI taxonomy): domain Bacteria; kingdom Pseudomonadati; phylum Pseudomonadota; class Alphaproteobacteria; order Rhodospirillales; family Thalassospiraceae; genus Thalassospira; species Thalassospira sp. TSL5-1. Next base: position 28,492 of record NZ_KV880641.1, on the reverse strand, counting down.
TGATTTTGTTTTTAAAACAGGGGCTTGAACCTTTCCGTAGATGCTTGTGCCTTCTCTTCCCTTTTTGCTGTGAATAAGAATTTTTAAAAAATTGATGTGGGACTAGGGGGTGATCGTTTCTGGTCCGTCTTACTCATATGTCGCGAATGCGCCGTATTCGCAATTTGATGATGTATAGAGTTTGGGGGACGGAATTGGGAACCTTGGCAAGACCAAAAATTGGCTTCGGGATGTGCCTTATGGTGTCGTTTGGGGCACTGATGAGCAGCCATGCTGCCTGGGGGGACGAGGCAGCGCAGAAACCGGTCGCGGGCGGAAAACTGGCGAACAGCGATCAGGCAGCCTATGCCTTTGACATAGCATCCCAGCCTTTGCCCCAGGCATTGGCGGCCTTTTCGGCGATAACCGGCATTCAGGTTCTTTATACGGATAAATCAATTTATGCCCTTCGCTCGGCGGCCCTGAAGGGCACGTTTGGCACCAATGATGGCTTGCGTACCTTGCTGGCGGGAACGGGTCTTCAATATCGTTATACGGTGGATCAGTCCGTTACGATTGAAAAACGCCCGGCAGCATCCGGCCTGAGTGACGGCATTACGCTGGATGCGATTACCGTGATTGGCACCCGTCAGTCGCGCTATGACAGCCGCTATTCCGAAACCGGAACATTGCTTGCCAAGGATGTGACCGATATTCCCCGCACGGTAGATGTGATCCCCGAACAGCTTTTGCTCGATCAGCATGCCAGCGAACTCGAGGATGTTTACCGGCTGTCCCCCAATGTGGTGAATGTTGATGGTTATGGCGGCAGCCGTGAAGATTTTCTGATCAGAGGGTTTCGCCGCCGGGATGATATTTACCGCAATGGCGTGCGCCTGAAAACCAATGGGCGCGTTAACCCCGATACCGTCGATAGTGTGCAGATCGTCAAGGGTCCGGTGGCCGAGATCGGGCAGATGACGCCGGGCGGCCTGGTTAATATCATTACCAAAAAGCCCAAATTCACCCGCGAAAATCATGTTGCGACCGATTTTAACGAATATGGTGAACGCCAGGTTCAGGCCGATTTTACCGGGCCGCTGAATGATGAAAAAACAATGGCCTACCGCCTGACAACTTCGGCGGAAAACAGCCGCAATTTCCGCAAGGCCGATATTGACCGCCAGTTTTTGTCTTCCTCTTTCTACTGGGAGGGGGAAACGGGTGCGAATGTGAATTTCAATTATGAATACACCCATGACGAACGGCCGATTGACCGGGGTGTCATTACCGTTCCGGCGGGGGGCGGAAAGCGCAGCATCGTCAACACAGCGGTTGATACACGCTTTGATCAGTCGAATTTGAACAATCGCGATGTATCGACCCACATTTTTGAAGTTGATAGCGCCATACCGGTTTTTAACGACGACTGGACGCTGGAAAACAAGCTGTTTTATGCCTACGAACAGGTTGATGAAATTCGTAACGAGGTCGTCAATGTTTCCAATACCGGTGTCTTGACGCGCCGTGTTCAGGGTAACGATGATCGTGAATTGGGAACGGTTTTTGCCCGTATGCAAATGCGTGGCGAATTTGATGCCGGGTTGCCGGTGGATCTGGTTTCCGGGGTCGAGTTGCGCCATCAGGATGAATCCTGGACCAACTTTGCCGGTGCCAACCAAACCGGCGGCACCGTTTCCAACCCGTCCTCATTTACCCTGGTTGATAATACCGATAGCAATCCGATCCTGCGGCGTTATACCAAGGTCAAACAGCTTTCCTATGGCCCCTATGCCCAGGGGGATATTCACCTGACCGATGCCGTGACCCTGACATTGGGGGCACGTTACGAAGTGGTTGCCAACGAATATAGCCAGATTGATCGTCTGACGGATACCGCCAGCGGTTTTGATCCGGGGTCGGACGGGCATTTGACCAAATCGGCAGGGCTGGTCTGGAAACCGGTGGAAGACCTGTCGCTTTATGCCTCCTATGCCGAAACGTTCCAGTCCCAGAATATTTATTCGGGCAACGAAACCACGGCGGTTTTTGACCCGGAGCAGGGCCGCCAATATGAAGTCGGGGCAAAATGGTCCGGTTGGAATGACCGTATTTTATTAAGCGGTGCCCTGTTTGACATTCGTCAGGAAAATGTCGTTGAAACGGTGAATGGCACCCCGGAACTGACCGGCGGTATTCGCTCGCGCGGGGCGGAGGCAGTTATCACGGCCAATCCGGTTCAGGGCTTTAACCTGCGCGCCGGTGTCGGTGTGCTGGATGCCGAAATTGAAAGCGAGAACGCCAATAACGGCAACACCCCCACCAATACGCCCGATATTACCACCAGCCTTTGGGCGAGTTACGAGTTCCAAAAGGCCGAAAGCAGCCTGAAGGGGTTGGGCTTTGGTGCCGGGCTTTATCATGTGGGTAATCGTTATGGCGATAGTGCGCACAATTTTGAGCTGGGTGACTATACCCTGCTGGATGTGGGCATATGGTATTACCTTCCGGTGCGCAACGAGTCCCGTGTGCGGTTTGACCTTGGGGTTAAAAACGTGACGGACGAAAAATACTATGTCGCATCGGGCGGAACCTATCGGGTGAGTGTTGGCGCACCGCGCACATTCTACGGGAGCATCCGATTTGAATTCTGATCCTGCGCCTCTTGGCAGGAAACAGACCGGCAAGCCAGTTAAACCCAGGTGGTTTGACTGGCATAGCTGGATTGGTGTCTGTTTGGGGCTGATGTTGTTTTCCATATGCTGGAGCGGCGCCTTTGCCGCTTTGTCGCAGGAACTGGACTGGTTATTCACACCCGCCGCACATTTGCCCCCCTTTGCCGGGCATGTTGATTTTTCGGGCATTTTTGCTGCCGTTAAGCAACAGTTCCCGCACGCCCGGGTCGAATTTCTGCAAGAACCGCTTTATGCCGTTTTCCCGGCAAGCGTTGATATTATCACCGCACAGGGCGAACGGCGGATTGTCCAGGTTGACCCGGCAACGCTGGCGGTGCTGGGAACCCAGTCACTTTTCACGATCGAACGGTTCTTTCGCGAATATCACGAAGCCCTGTTTGGCTTTTACGGGGTGGGTAAATTCATCATCACCGCGTTTTCTCTGCCGTTGATGTTGGCAATGGTCAGCGCCCTGCTGTTTTATCGGCGCTGGTGGCGACGGTTTTTTGAACTGCGTACAGGCAAAACCCGGGTCAGTCTCTGGAGCAGCCTGCACAAAATCGCCGGTTTGTGGAGCCTGTGGTTCGTGGTGCTGATCGCCCTGACCGGTTTTTGGTACCTGTTTGAGGAAGGGCGCTACAAGCTGGGCGATGGCAAGTTTGCCTATACGGATTCCTTTCCCTTGGCAGTGCATGTCCTGCCCAAAATCCAGATAAAACCGCAGGACCGCCTGCCATTTGAAACTTTATTGGTGCACGCGCAATCCGCCCGGCCCGATATGCGCATTACCGGCATTTATCCCAATCGTGGCGGGTATTTTTATGTCATCGGCCAGTCCGATGATGTGCTGGTGCGGGATCGCGCCAATAAAATCTATCTTGATCCCCAAACGGGTGCGGTTGTTTTCAATCAACATGCGGATGATTTATCGGCCTATTGGCGCTGGTCCGACATGGCTGATCCGCTGCATTTTGGTACCTTTGGTGGGGTGATAACCAAAATTATCTGGTTTGTGTTTGGCCTGATTTTGTCCGGTCTGGCCCTGAGTGGGGCCTGGCTGCATATGAAAAAACGCCAACGTTCCGGCAAAGCTGGTGCAGGATGGCGCGGTACATTTGTCATGGCCGCATTCTTTACCATCCTGCCCCTGGTCTCTTTGCCAATCATGGCGGTTTATCTGGTGCGCATTGGCCCGCTGATCGACGGCCAACGGCACATGGCCGAATTGCCATTAGGCGTTGCGGCCTTTGTTGCCTGCTGGCTTGTGCTGACATTTGGCATCAAGCTGGCCTGGCTTTGGTCTTGCTATCGTTTGAATAAGGGCAAAAAGCCCGAAAACAGCTTCAGGGCCGTTGCGGGTACTTAGTTGTTGGGCAAATATTCCAGCCCCAATTTGCGGGCTTCCTCGTCGCTACAAACGGTTTGCGGCGGGTTTTCGCTGGCATAATTGACAAAACGCGGGTCCAGCGAGCTGATGTAATGGCCCTTGCCATCGCCGACAAACAGGCAGCGTTTCTTTTCGTCCGGCAGGCGTTTGCCCGCCCGCCATTCAGCCGGGGGGATCATTTTGGTGCCATAAAGGCCAATTCCGGCATTGGCGGCCTGTTTGGCCTGGTCGTCATAATCCAGTGAAAAACCGGGAATCGGCAAGGCCTCGCCATCGGCTATCATGGCTGCCCCAACATCGCGATCTCCAATCGAGCATTCGACGCGGGGCCAGCTTTTGCCATTTTTGCCGCTGTTTGTGCTGCCATTATCACGCTGGTCATCGGCCAAGACGCATTCAGCCGGGAAAGGTGACATGGTGAAGTATTTTTGCAACTGCATCCCGGCAGATAATCCGCAATCTTTCAAATTGCCATCATGCAGGCATTGCTGGCCCAGTTCCGGCGCATCGATCCCGGCAATATCAAACACATGCCCATCAATCAGGATGGTGTCACCATCAATGGCAAAAACCTTGTGCCCGTCGGCCTTGAAAACCGTCTGATTGCTGACATCGGGCGGGGTGGCCGCTTTGGTGGTGGTTTTGGTCGCAGCCGCAAGCGGGCTGGCCGCAAAACCGCTTGCCACCAGGGCGATGATCAGAACCGGAAGAGACATGCGACGGTGCAGGATTTTTTGCCAGAATGCAGCACGCAGGATCATGGATATTCTCTTTGCTTTTGTCTTTGTTGTGGCCTTCACCCCTTGTCATGGTGCCAACCATGCCAGGGCGTGATCGGGCGCATGATCGCTTTGGGAGCCGAGGGCGGGGACAAGTCAGTAAACCGGGCTATGATGCAGACCATAGCATTCATGATGGGAAAACACGGCGAAAAGATGCCTGATTGACGCCAAGTTTGCGATAACGGGATGCACACGAGGCCATTTGCGGTTATAGAGCATAGGACAAAAGAAGGATCGGGGAAAAATGCGTGGCAGGAAATAAGGCCATGCAGGCGCGGCCCGCGCGATAACGGGTATATCCAATTCTGTCCCGGACCAAAGCCACGGCATGGTAAATGCCGATTGTACGAACTTGCATGGATGCTGCCTTGTTACGACTGCAACCGATTTTCTTTGTTGTTGGGCTGATGGTGATCATCATCGGAGCCGCCATGCTGATTCCGGCAATTGTTGATCTGTATTTTGGCAACCCTGACTGGCTGATTTTTACTCAGGCGTCCTTTACCAGCATTGGTGTGGGCGGCATGACCTGCCTTGCCTGCCGGTCTGACATTGGCCCGCGTGTGACCGCCCGGCAGGGGTATGTTTTAACCGGCTTTTCCTGGATTGCGGTGAGTGTGACCGGGGCCTTGCCGCTATGGTTTTCATCGTTGGATATCAGCTTTTGTGATGCGGTGTTTGAAACCATTTCCGGGTTGACCACGACGGGCTCCACGGTTCTTTCCGGCCTGGACCGCATGCCGCCGGGTTTGCTTTTGTGGCGTTCGATCATGCAATGGCTGGGCGGGATTGGGATTATTGTAACCGCCCTTGCCCTGCTGCCGCTGATGCGGGTTGGCGGGATGCAGCTTTTTCAGATGGAAAGTTCGGACCGTTCGGAAAAACTCAGCCCGCGTATGCGCGACATGTGCCTGCAAATCGTTGTAATCTATGCGCTGCTGTCGCTGACTTGCATGGTGCTGTATCGCATTTTTGGCATGACCTGGTTTGAGGCCATCAATCACGCCATGACCACACTGGCAACCGGCGGCTATTCCACCACCGACCAGTCCTTTGGCAAATTTGCCGGAAACTGGCCGTTGCACTGGGTGGGAACGGTGTTCATGTTTGCCGGCGGGCTTCCCTTTACCGCTTATGCCGTGATGGTCCGCAAACGCAGCATTCGCGCCCTGTTTGATAACCAGCAAATCCGGCTTTTGTTGTTGGTATCGGGCTTTTTTATTGCTCTTCTGACATTCCGTCTGATGCAAATCTCGGACGATGGATTGTGGGCCAGCTTTACCCTGGCCTCGTTTAATCTGGTATCGGTGATCACCACCACCGGTTTTGCCTCGGGCGATTATTTGCTGTGGGGGCCAGTGGCCGTCATGCTGTTTTTCTTTGCCACCTTTGTAGGGGGCTGTTCGGGCTCGACGGCGGGCGGGTTTAAAATGTTCCGCCTTTACGTGGTATTTAGTGGTCTGCGTGCCCATTTCCTGCGGTTGCGCAGCCCCAGTGCGGTGACGGTCAGCTATATTGACCGTAATGAAATCACCAGTGACATTTATAACGCGGTGACGGTTTTCGTTTTTCTGCTGTCCATCAGCTATATCGGTGTCACCGTTGCCCTTGGTTTTGCCGGTCTGGATTTAATTACCGCCATGAGTGCGGCGGCAACCGCCCTTGCCAATGTGGGGCCGGGTATGGGGCCGATTATCGGCCCGGCTGGCAATTTTCAAAGCCTGCCCGATTCGGCAAAATGGGTGCTGGATATTGCCATGATCCTGGGGCGGCTGGAATTTGAAACGCTGCTGGTGTTGTTACTGCCAGCCTTTTGGCGCGATTAGTCTTGCGACTTGTGCAAGAAAAGGTTGTTGCCCTGTTTTTGCCCCATCCGTGTTTTAGGGTTTTGGTGAAATAAACCGGAACGGAGGAGCACGATGGGATGGATGCAAAGAATCCTGATCGCCCTGGCCGCCATGATGGTGACACTGACACTGGTTGCCTGCGCACCCGAGATTGGCAGCCGTGACTGGTGCGATACCATGCAACATACGCCCAAACCGGACTGGACAGCGAATCAGACCAGTGATTTTGCGAAATATTGCATGTCCTGACGGAATGAATGAACCCATTTTGCAAGATGTTTCTCGAAGGATCGGGAACAAATCGCAGGGTTGTGCGTTTGTCAGTGCAGTCATTATGCGGGATAACCCGCACGAACCCTGATTTGCGTTATATCGGGAAATCAATATAATGCACGACCCGCGAATGATCGCGGAGGTCGAAAACGACACAACAATATACGAGGATAGTCAGATATTATGAGTGCCGAAAATCTCCATGTCGGTGTGATCGGCGCAACCGGTGCGGTTGGCGTCGAGCTGATCAATGTTATGTTTGATCGTAATTTTCCTGTGGGTGAACTGACCCTTTTCGCGTCCGAACGTTCGGCAGGAAAAACCCTGGAGACTAAATACGGCACTAAAACCGTGACCCTGTTCTCGGTTGAGGATGCCAAGAAATGCGATATCGTGTTTCTGGCCGTATCTGGCGATTTTGCCAAGGAATATGCCCCGCAAATTGCCGAGGGCGCGCTTGTGATCGACAATTCGTCGGCTTTCCGTCTGAACGACGATGTGCCGCTGATTGTACCTGAAATCAATGGTGACCTGGCCAAGAAAGCCAAGCTGATTGCCAACCCGAACTGCACCACCGCCATTGCGGCTGTGGCCCTGTGGCCGCTGCATCAGGCATTTGGCCTGAAAAAGGTGTTTGTTTCTACCTATCAGGCAGCATCGGGTGCCGGTCAGCCGGGCATGAACGAACTGCACGAAGGTTTGGCATCGGGTCTTAAGGGCGAAGAAATCAAGGCGGAAGTGTTTGCGCATCCGCTGGCTTTCAACGTTATTCCGCATATCGATACCTTCCAGGATAACGGTTATACCCGTGAAGAAATGAAGGTGACGTGGGAAACCCGCAAAATCTTTGGTGCGCCGGACTTGCCGGTTTCCTGTACCGCTGTGCGTATTCCGACGGAACGGACCCATTCGGAATCCATCGTTGTTGAAACCGAAAAGGCCGTCACACCGCAGGAAGCCCGCGATGTGCTGGCAAAGGCCAAGGGTGTGAAGCTGGTGGATAATCCTGAAAAGCTGGAATATCCGATGCCGATCAACGCGACCCGTAAATATGATGTCGAAGTTGGCCGTATCCGCACCAACCTGATCTTTGGTGATCATGGCCTGGAACTGTTTGTCGCTGGCGACCAGTTGCTGAAGGGTGCCGCCCTTAATGCCGTTCAGATTGCCGAGGCCTCGATTGCCTGATCACGGCTTTTTACCCGCTTTCGGGCGGATGACTAATTGATAAAAATGGTCCCGTCTGAATGTCAGGCGGGGCCATTTTTGCATTTTGGTTGGCGGCTGGTTGGCCGGAGGGCAGGTTTACGCAGAAAAGGCTTTGGACTGGGCTTACGCCTGCGAAATCTGGTCGCGCCCGGCATTTTTGGAACTGTAAAGCGCCTGGTCCACCCGGTTGATGATCGATGACAGTGTTTCGCTGTCGCGATATTCGGTTACACCGGCGCTAATGGTCAGCGAGATGTTTTCGCGGCCAAAGCGAACGCCGTTTTGGCGGATCATATCGGCAATGCGCCGTGCGGTTTGCATCGCATTGCTGCGGTCACGGCCGGGCAGCAAAACAACAAATTCATCCCCGCCCCAGCGGCACAGCGTATCTTCATCGGAAATCTGGCTTCTGATCATTGTCGCGACCTCGCGCAGGGCGGTATCGCCACCCGGATGCCCGTAGGTATCGTTGATTTCCTTAAATTGGTCCAGGTCCAGGCAGATCATGGCAAGCTGTTCTTTGCGACGACGGCAAGCCTTGGTGACTTTCTCAAACACCAGGTCAAAAACCTGGCGGTTGCACGCCGATGTCAGCTTGTCAAACGATGCCAGTTCTTCCAGCCGTTTTTGATAGCCGCGTATGGTAAAATAGGCGGTAAAGCCAACCAGCAATGTAATGAACAGCGAAATCGCGATATTGATCAGCAGGGTATTTTCAATGCGCTGGTCGCCGATTTGTTCGTGCTGTTCGACCAGCAGCAGCCAGTTGAATTCCGGTACCAGGCGACTATTGACGAAAATGGTTTCTGTACCGTCATTGTAACTCAGCGATGTTCCCGGCGAGGTTAAAATCTGGGTTGCCAGCGGGCTGATGCTTTTATGAGCCTGAAGGGTTTTGTCATTGCCAAAATCGCTGCCATGCAGGGTGATATTGCCCTGACGGTCGGAAAAATAAATCGTGCGACCATATCGTTTTTGATAGGTCTCGATCAGGTTGGTCACGGAATTGACGGCCAGTCCCACCCCGGTCACGCCAATGACTTTGCCTTCGTAATCGCGCACCTGATAATTGACAAAAATCGTCAGCCTTGAGCGGTCGGCCGTGTCGTGATCGACATTGATTTCATAGGTGTCTTTCATGTTTTTGGAATGAAAATACCACGCATCATCAGGGTCGTCGGGCGAGACCTGCTTTATAATGCCGTCCGTGTGGTAATAGTTCCGGCTTTTGTCCGAAACAAAAAACGCGGTTACTGTGCCATAACGTTTCTGGATTTCGCTTAAATAGCGCGTGACCTGTTGTGTGTTTTTTTCGCCATTCAGGGTCCAGTCACGGAAAAACGTATCGTGCGCCATCAGCGATGAAATGAAGATCGGCTGCAACAGGTCGCGCTGGATTTCCGAATAGATATTGTCGCTGGTAAGCGGCAATGTACTCTCGGCGATTTGTTCTTGCAGGGAATCCCGTGCGACATAAAAACTGACAAAGCTTGTTGTAAGGAACCCTATTCCCAAAAGGATACAAAGAATCAGGGCAAAATGTAGCTTCTTTCCCGGCACGTTGGATTCCACTTTAAAACGGTCTTGCGCCGATGATGGGCGCGATATTTACATTTGTGAATATGCAATCTATGGGAAAATTGCCTGTAACACCATGCCCCATTTACTATCTGTAATGATAGGCTTTCTGTTGTTTCAGACTAAAAATCCCGGCCATAGACGGGTCTGACCGGGATTTTTAAACGTTAAGATGCAATCGGTGTAAATTTTACTATCGCCGGAAAATAACCGTTTTACTGCCGTTGCGAAAGACACGGTGTTCGCAGTGCATCTGAATGGCGCGTGAAAACACGACCGATTCAATATCCCGGCCGATTTCCACCATATCCTCAGCGGTCATGGTGTGATCCACCCGTTCCACCGCCTGATGGATGATCGGGCCTTCGTCAAGGTCGGCGGTAACATAATGTGCCGTGCCGCCAATCAGTTTCACTCCGCGCTTGTGCGCCTGATGATAGGGCTTTGCCCCTTTGAAGCTGGGCAGGAAGGAATGGTGGATATTGATGCAACGCCCTTCCAGTTCCCGACATAGATCGGTTGAAAGAACCTGCATATAACGCGCAAGCCCGACCAGATCTGCCTTGTGTTCGCCCACAAGGTCCAGAAGTTTGGTTTCCTGGGCGTGTTTGTTATCGCGATCAACCGGCAGATGGTAATAGGGAATGCCGTTCCATTCGACAATGCCACGCATATCTTCGTGGTTGGAAACCACGGCGGGAATTTCAATGCCCAAATTGTTCGATGCCACCCGGTGCAGAATATCGTGCAGGCAGTGGCCGAATTTCGAGACCATCAAAATCACGCGCGGCTTGCGGAAATAGTCGTGCAGTTTCCAGTCCATCGAAAACCGTTCGCCAATCGGCGTGAATTTTTCGACAAATTCGGCTTCGGTGCGCAGGGCGCGCCCGGCATCAAATTTGACCCGCATGAAAAAGCGTTTGCTTTCAGGGTCGCCAAACTGTTCAAGCTTGGTCACAAACGCCCCTTCGTCCGCCAGAAAGCTGGTGACACTTGCGACAATGCCAAAGGTATCCGGGCAGGTGATGGTCAGGATAAAGGTTTTTGAAAGTTCGGACATTTCCGTTGCGGCTTTCAGTTGGGAATGCGATTTGACCTTGCGATATAAAGGCTGGCTGGGCTGCTGCCAACCCGCTTATTGGCTGCCAACCCGCTTTGACGGGCAAACAGACGGGCTTTTGTATGCGAAATGCGTAATATTACGGGCATGGTCTGCCCGTTGTGAGCGTAAAAACTGGACATTGCCCGCACTTTCCCCAAGAATCCGCCGCCAGCATCCAGTGTCGCTGTCACAGGGCAGATACCCGGCTTGCGGGCCGCCCGATATGGGGCATATGTCCGCCGAAGATCAAAGCAGGATGCAATTAAACAGCGTCCGTGATATGGCGATACGCAACGGGCAAGACGGGCTGATACCGACAGGGGAAGACGGGGCTATTCATTGATCGATTTTCGACCAATCCTTTTCATCATTGGCATTTTGCTTGCGACCCTTGCCATTGGCATGGTCGTGCCGGCACTGGTGGACCTTTATTACGGGCATCCCGACTGGCTGGTATTTTCGGCGGCCTCGGCGGTTTCGCTGTTTATCGGCGGTGCGCTGGTGATGATGAACCGGACCGATACCCTGCGTATGACCTCGCGTCAGGCCTTTATCCTGACCACGGCAAGCTGGCTGGTGCTCACGGCAGTTTCCGCCCTGCCTTTTGCCTTTTCCAACCTGAATATGAGCTATACCGACGCCTTTTTCGAGGCCATGTCGGGCATATCGACCACTGGTTCGACAGTGATGGTCGGGCTGGATTCGGCCCCGCCGGGCATTTTGCTGTGGCGGGCGCTGTTGCAATGGCTGGGCGGGATCGGGATTATCGTGATGGCGATTGCCGTGATGCCGATGCTGCGCGTGGGCGGGATGCAGCTTTTTCGTATGGAAAATTCCGATAAATCCGACAAGGCCTTTCCCCGTGCGACGCAAATCGCGATGGGCATTTTCACCCTGTATGTCGTCTTTACCATCATTTGGTCGTTTTTGCTGTGGTGGGCAGGTATGTCGGGCTTTGATGCGATTGCCCATGCCATGACAACCATCGCCACTGGCGGGTTTTCAACCCGTGATGCTTCGATCGGGTATTACGACAATGCCCTGATTGACGTGATCATCACCCTGGGTATGACCACCGGGGCCTTGCCGTTTTTGCTTTATTTGCAAAGCCTGCGGGGGCAGCCCTTTGTCCTGTTTCGTGATTCCCAGGTGCGCTGGTTTGTCACCATCGCGCTTACCATTATTCTCAGTGTTGCCCTGTGGCATAGCGAGGTCAATGATGTTAGCTTCCTGACCGCTTTGCGCTATGCCTCTTTTAACATCATTTCTGTTATGACCGGGACCGGCTATGCCACCACTGACTATGGTTTGTGGGGAGCATTTGCGGTGTCGGTGTTCTTTTTTGTCATGTTTATTGGTGGCTGCGCGGGCTCCACGACCTGCGGGGTAAAAATTTTCCGCCTGCAGGTGCTTTATGAAATCGCCAAAATCCAGCTGAACCATATGCTGCGGCCGCATGGCGTTTTCATTGCCTATTATAACCGCAAGCCCCTGACCGAAGATGTGACGGAATCGGTTCTCAGCTTTTTCTTTTTGTTTGTGTTCTGCTTTGTTGTGCTGGCGGCAGGCCTGGGCGCGATGGGGCTGGATTTCATTACCGCTATTTCCAGTGCGGGAACAGCTATTGCCAATGTCGGGCCGGGGCTTGGCCCCATTGTCGGGCCGTCAGGCAACTTTGCCACCTTACCCGATGGCGCAAAATGGATGATGGCGATTGGCATGCTGATCGGTCGGCTCGAGGTCTTTACCGTGCTGATCCTGCTCTCCCCGCAATTCTGGCGCGACTGATTTCATATTGTGATGGTAAATTTCCATATTTGAAAAATAAAACCCTGGGGTCAGTTCAGGGGAGGACGGGGTTTTACGGGGCATCTGTAAGGAAGCTAACAGATACCGCTACCTGTTGGGGGCTGGTATATGGATTTTATACCTTCAAGGTCTGACGTTTTTTGTGCCTTAAAGGCCTGTATTTTTGACATAGCGCCCGATGTGCATTTCGCAAGCCGGGAAAAACGGAACGGCGACACCAGGCCCAGGGTCAGGAGCGGATCGGGGTTCGGGATAAAGCCCGGCATCGCCTTGAAGCAACTATGCCAAATACTGATCTGCGGGTTAAATCGAATAAAATGTTATTTTCGATAGGATAAAACTATAGCTTTCGAGCCGTCAATCTGGATGGGCAATGGCTGCATTAACCGGCAGAATGGCGGCAAAGGTGGTGCCATCTGGCCCGGATGCCCGCAGCCGCAAGGTGCCGCCATGTGCCATCATCAATTCCCGGGCAATGGCAAGGCCAAGACCGGTGCCGCCCTGGCGTGCCGTTCCGGCAAAAGGCACAAACAGATTTTTGATGGTTTTCTCCGGCAGGCCCGGACCGTTATCGGTGATCAGAATTTCAATGGCTTTTTGCTCCTGCACCGGGTTGAAATCATCAATATCATCCAGCGCGGTCGACGCCCCGCCCAGCTCCAGTGGCCCGGCCATATCGTTGCTTTGCGATAGTTGGGCTCGGTCACAGGGGGTGGCGTTGATGGTGACGTGGCTGGCACCGGCCTCAAAGGCATTGCGGATGAGATTGCCAAAAATCCGCAAAAGCTGGTCGTAGTCGGCCTCGACCACCAGTTCGTCGGCCACATTCAAAGTTAATTGCGGTGACTGGGGCTGATCGCCATTCAGATCAAGCGGGCGGCTGGCAAGGTCGGTTTCCGTGTCGGATGCGGCGCTGTCACTGGCGAGTTGTTCCAGTATCGTTTCGGAACATTCCTCGAACAATTCGCGCAGGGTAAAGCGCGCAATATCCAGCATTGGCGGGGCTTCGCGGGCATAGGACAGGGTTTGTTCACTGATATAAACCGCACGCTCCATCGAGGCGAGCAGGCGTGGCACCACGGCCCGGACTTCCTTGTCTTCGCTGCTGGCAAGGCGTTCGGTCATCAGCATGGATGTGGCAAGGGCATTGCGTAAATCATGGCTGATTTTGGTGGCTGCCGTGCCCAGGGCGGCAAGACGTCGGCGCTGATTGAGCATGGCCTGCAGGTCATGTTGCATATTGGCCAGTTCCTGCTGGGCAATGCCGATTTCGTCTTCGCGCTGGTCGGGCACAATGATGTTGTCGCTATCTTGCGGGTTGCGGCGAAAGCGGATCATTTCACGGGTAAAGCGGCGCATGGGCCTTACCAGCAACAGGTTGAGCGAAAAATAAACCAGGGCTGCCGTGCAAAATGAAATGACCAGCGACAGGCCCAGCACCCGCCAGCCAAATTCATACATTTCATGGGCCAGTTTGCTTTCATGGACCAGAATTTCAATTTTGAAGTTTGGCGCCATCGACGGCATGCCCATTACGCGCAACATGCGGTCTTTGGGTTGTATCAGGGTTTCAAACGCTTCCGCGATGGCCGATGCGATGGAAAATTGCCCAAGATCGACATTATGATCTACCTTTTCGGGCATATCGTCGCGTTGAAGCAGCAATTTACGGTCATCGCGGCGGAGGACGACCGCCTCGACACCGGCATTGGTCAGCAATTCGCGGGCCAGGTCCTTTGAGACCATCAGGTCGGGGGTCGCCTCAAGTGCGAGGGCGGCCAGATAGGCGGAATCAAGATGGGCGCGCAACCAGTCGATGCGAAACCGTGCCACCGAGGGGGCAAACACGAAGATTTCCGCCAGCATGACAAACCCGACGGTTAAAAACAGCAACCGGGCTGAAAGCGATTTGGTCCAGGGGGGCAGGCGAAGATGTGGTCTGTCCATATGCCGGCTTCATGTTGTTGGAGGTGGCACGCATTGGCGTACCATGCTGCATGTTCGTGTTTGCCGGTGCAAACCGGGAATTGGCAGTTTATCCCAAAGCCAGCAATAACCGCACAATTTTACGGGTTTTTTTACTAAACAGGCTGGGCGTGTACCAAGCCCCTGCCACCCGTTTGGAAATTTCGCCAAGGGTGGGATAGGGCGCAATATGTCCTGCTACCGCCCCGATTTTCATTTTCCGGTTAATCGCAAGCGACCACAGGCCAATCAGTTCGCCAGCCTGGGGCCCGGCAATGCCAGCCCCCAGAATGCGCCCCGACGCGGTTGTGACAACCTTGATCAGCCCGTCCGTGCGTCGTTCGGCCCGGGCACGGTCATTGTCGGCGTAATGCCAAATTGCGGTGCGAACGCAATTGCCATGTGCGGCGCGTGCCGCATCCTCGGTCAGGCCGACCTGTGCGATTTCCGGGTCTATATATGTCACCCACGGCACGGCGCGGTAATTAACCCTTGCGGGCAGACGGAACAGCGCATTGCGAATGACAATGCCCGCATCATAGGACGCCATATGGGTAAACTGCAGGCCGCCGGTTACATCGCCAATGGCAAAAATGCGTTTATTGCTGGTGCGCAGGCGGGCATCGACCTTTATCGCGCCCTTGGCGCATTCCACCCCGGCCTCGTCCAGGCCCAAATCCTCGATATTGGCATGGCGGCCGGTTGCGATCAGCAAATGGCTGCCTTCAAGGGTGAGTTCCGCCCCCTTGTGCATCATGGTCAGGCGATAGCCCGTGCCATGCCGGGCCACTTGCTTTGCCATTGCGTTTTCATAAAGGCTGATCCCGTCATTTTCCAGCGCCTTGCGGGCGACCGCCACCAGGTCCGGGTCATCCTTGGGCAGGATCTGCCCCTGTTCGATCACGGTCACGCGCGCGCCCAGTCTTTTGTGGGCCTGCGCCATTTCAATGCCAATTGGTCCGCCGCCCACAATAATCAGGTGCTGGGGGCAGGTGGTGTTGTCAAACAGGGTTTCATTGGTCAGAAACGGTACATCCTGAAGCCCCGGTATGGGCGGAATGGCCGCGCGCGAACCCGTGGCAATGACAAAACGTTTTGCCCGCACGGTTGTGCCCCCGGCAACAAGGGTATGGTGGCCGGTAAAACGGGCATGATCGGTAATCACGGTGCAGCCCAGTCGTTCAAACCGTTCGACCGAATCATGGGGGGCTATACCAACAATCACATCGCGGACATGGGCCATCACCCCGGCAAAATCAATTTGGGGCGGACTGGTATGCAGGCCAAACTGATGGCTGTTTTTGATGGCATGGGCATGGTGTGCGGCGGCCAGCAATGCCTTGGAGGGGACACAGCCGGTATTGAGGCAATCGCCGCCCATGCGGCCCTTTTCAACCAGAACCACGCGCGCGCCCATTTGCACGGCCCCGGCTGCGACTGACAACCCGGCCGATCCGCCGCCAATAATGCAAATGTCGGTGTCAATGCGGCTGGTCATGATGTCTGGCTTTCGGCCTTGTGTTTGCGGTATTTTTTATAGGCAACCGGGATCAGGGCCAATATCGCCAGCCCGATGATCGGTGTTAAAATGCGTGGTTCAAAGATAATGCCAAAATCAGGTGTTTTGCCCTGGTCAAACAGTGCGCCCAAACCATCGCCAATCGATACATACACAAATGTACCGGGGATAATGCCAATCAGCGTGCCCAGCAAAAAGGCGCGAATTTTTACACCCAGCAAGGCCGGGACCAGATTGACCAGCCAAAACGGAAAAAGCGGGACCAGGCGCAACACCATCAGATAGGACAGGGCATCCTCGGCAAAGCCATCCTGCATTTTGCGAATGGCATTTCCCGCCTTGGCGCGCATATAGTCATAAAACGCATAGCGCGCAGCCAGATAAACGATCAACGCGCCAAGGGTTGCAGCCGTGACAACATAAAATGTGCCGGCCGTCACCCCGAACAAAAAACCCCCTACAATTGTCAGGATCGACCCGGCCGGCAGCGACAGGGCAACAACGACAATGTAAATCAGCATAAAGACCGCAACGCTTAAAACCGGGTTTTGTGCCACCAGGCCTTCTAGTTCATCGCGATGAATGTGCAGGGTTTTAAAAGACAGAAAATCGGTTGTGCCCAGGCAATAGGCCAGCACCAACCCGGCAATCAAAACCCCGACCGGAACCAGGCGGCGCAGCGCAAAACGCGAGGATGCACGTTCCGCCTTGGGGGCGGTGCCGGGGCATCCTTTATGCGGTGTGCGGTCTGAAAGGGGCCGGTTGCTGGCTGTCATCAAGTCGCTCTTTGGGGTTCCTGGTACTGAAACGTTCAAAACAGGCTTTGGGTTTCGTTCTGTGTCGCGGGTTTTGTTGCTCTCTTTGGTGTTTTGGGACAGACGGGCAGACCGAAGAAGTTTTCGGTATGTCGTCATGTGATCGCATGGCGCTTTCAAACCGGAGGCCCAAAACATCTCATGTATCTTTCTGACAATAGAGCCTTATTTGCACTTTGACACATGAACTGCTTTCACCATTGCGTGAAGAAAACCTGCGGTTTTGTTGGGGCGGGGCTATAGGGTATCGTATATTGGCCGGTTGTTTCGGTACCTCTTGTGGCGATTGTCAGGCTGATAAAAATATCGTGTAAAAAAATACGGTTAGGTAAAAAGCGGCGTTTGGGGGCGGTTTTCCGCCTGCCGATGTCTTGACGTTGGTAAGTGTCGGGCGTAGTCTCCCTTCGCGTGGGATTTGTTGACCGGCTTGCGGCCACGTTAAAAACCGCTAAAGAGGACAGGATGGCATCGCCCCCCTGACCTGATCATGTGCCGGTCGGGTTTTTTTATGCCCGGTTTGCGCAACACAGCCGGGCACAGGAGCAAGACGATGACGACCGAAAAAAAGGCTTCCGACACATGGCGCGCTGCCACCCGTTCTGTTCGTGGTGGCACCAAACGCAGCGGTTTTAACGAAACTTCCGAAGCCATTTTTATGAATTCCGGCTATGTCTATGACAGTGCTGCCGAGGCTGAAGCCTCGTTTGATGGCAGCGGGCCGGAACGTTTTGTCTATTCGCGTTTTGCCAACCCCACCGTTGCCATGTTTGAAGAACGCCTTGCCCTGCTGGAAGGTGCAGAACATTGCCGCGCAACCGCATCGGGCATGTCAGCGGTCTGGAATGCGCTGGCCGCCTGTACCAAGGCGGGCGGTCGTGTTGTTGGCTCACGCGCACTGTTCGGGTCCTGCGAGTTTATTCTCACCACCCTGTTGCCGCGCTTTGGCGTTGAAACCGAACTGGTGGATGGCACCGACCATGCCGCGTGGGAAAAGGCGCTGTCCAAGCCTGCTGACGCTGTTTTCCTTGAAACCCCGTCCAACCCGACCCTTGAAGTGATCGACATTGCCTTTGTGGCCGAACTGGCCCACAAGGCTGGTGCCAAGGTGGTGGTTGATAACGTTTTTGCGACACCGATTTTGCAGCATCCGTTTGAATTGGGGGCGGATGTGGTTGTCTATTCGGCGACCAAGCATATCGATGGCCAGGGCCGGTGCCTGGGTGGGGCGATCCTGTTTAATGACAAGGACTGGCACGATAATCATCTAACCCAGTTCCTGCGTCATACCGGGCCCAGCATGAGCCCCTTTAACGCCTGGACCTTGCTTAAGGGCCTTGAAACCCTGAGCCTGCGTGTCGATGCACATATCCGAAATGCAACAGAACTGGCGAATTTCCTGTCCGAACAGCCGCAGATTTCCAAGGTGATTTATCCGGGGCTTGCCAGCCATCCGCAGCATGAACTGGCCATGAAACAGATGTCAGGCCGCGGTGGCGGGTTAATCGCGCTGGAACTGGCGGGCGGGAAACAGGCGGCGTTTTCGCTGTTGGATAATTTGCAACTGATTGATATTTCAAACAATCTTGGCGATGCCAAAAGCCTCGCCACCCATCCCTGGACCACGACGCATCAGCGTGTTCCGGCTGAAGACAAAATTACGATGGGCATTACCGAAGGGATGTTGCGCCTTTCTGTCGGGCTTGAAGATATTGATGATCTGAAAGAAGATCTGTTTGCGGCATTGAACGTATAAAATTTTGCACAACCTGACAGAGTAGCCAAACGGCCTGCGATGTGCGGGCCGTTTCTTTTTTAAGGATTTATGGCACAAATATTGGACTTGCAGCGTTTAGGGAGGTAGCGATTTGAACCGTGATGATCTAAATGCTGAAATAATGAAAACCGGGTTATCCGCGTTGCGGAGTGATCTGGTCTGGAGTTCTGAATGTACAAGGCTGTAACACATAACATCAGAGTGTCGGTGACACCGACCTTTCTTGATGAGCAGTCAGACCCGGATCGGCATCGTTATGTCTGGGCCTATCGTGTTCTGATCGAGAATTTGGGAAGTCGTGCGGTAAAATTGCTGCGCCGGCACTGGAAGATTACGGATTCACGCGGGGCGACCCAAATCGTCGATGGTGAGGGGGTCGTGGGCGAACAACCGGTTATCGAAGCGGGCGAAAGCTTTAAATATACCAGCGGCGCCCCGCTCTCGACGCCAGGCGGCTTTATGGTGGGCCATTACGTGATGGAAGACCCGGATGGAAACGAGTTTACGATTGATATTCCGGCCTTCTCGCTCGATAGTCCGCACAGTGTTGCAACGTTGAACTGATTGTAAAAAACAGGAAAGCTTTGCCAGGGTCAGGTGCAAAGAACCGTTCAGGACAGATAAAGAGGAACAAATATGTGCAATGAGGAAACGGCAGTGAACCGCCCCAGCCGTGAAGAGGCTGAAGAAGCGGTAAGGACATTGCTGCGCTGGGCGGGGGATGATCCGGAGCGTGAAGGTCTGCTGGGCACACCTGATCGTGTCGTGCGGTCTTATGGCGAATTTTTTGCCGGTTATCAGCAGGATCCGGCAGAAATTTTGCGCCGTACCTTTGAAGAAACCGAAGGATACGATGAAATCGTCCTATTGCGCGACATTCGCGTTGAATCCTATTGTGAACATCATATGGTGCCGATTATCGGCACGGCGCATGTAGCCTATTTGCCGCGCAAGCGCGTCGTTGGTATTTCAAAGTTGGCCCGCGTTGTCGAGGTTTATGCCAAACGTCTTCAAATCCAGGAAAAAATGACATCGCAAATCGCCAACACCATTCAGGAAGAGCTTGATCCCCTGGGTGTTGCCGTTGTCATTGATGCCAATCATCAGTGCATGAGCACGCGCGGGGTGCATAAAACCGGTGTCTCGATGGTCACAAGCCGCATGCTTGGTGCTTTCCGTGATGATGCCAATACTCGGCGCGAGTTCTTCTCCATGATCGGCAAATAATTAGCCTGTCACGGATCATGATTTTCAAAGGGCCGCATCCCGCCGATGCGGCCTTTTTTGTTAAAACCCCAACTGCGCCAAGTTGTGGTCAACCGCGTTCACATAGCTGCCGCCAAACAGGCGAACATGCACGAGTAGCGGATAAAGATTGTAAAGGTCGCGCCGGGTGGTGAAGAAATCCCGCTCCAGCGGGCGATACTGGCGATAAGTATCGAAAAAGTCGTTATTCAGGTCACCAAACAGGGTGCCAAAGGCCAGTTCGATTTCCGCATCGCCAAAATACAGTGCCGGGTCAATCAGCCCGGCCAGTTTTCCCTGATGATACAGAATATTCCCGCCCCACAAATCGCCATGCAGCAGGGACGGTTTAACATCGGGGGCTATAAATTCGTCCAGCCGGGTGCAAAGTTTTTCAATGCGATGATATAGCCGTGCGGGCAGCTTTCCGCTGTCGCTGGCACATTGCGCCATAAATAACAGGCGCTGATCACGGAAAAATTCCAGCCAGTTGGCACAGGGGGGATTGGGCTGGTACAAGCCACCAATCAGGGTATCAAATTCCAGCCCGAAATCCGGTTGGGTAATGTCATGTTGCGCGGCCAGCTGTTGTGCCAGATCCTGCGCCCCAGATGGTCCCGCCTGACCATCGGCATCAATGTAATCCATGACCAACAGGTGATCATCGCCGTAAAGCACCCCCGGATAGCGGATGGGAGAGAGCGCGCCCAGTTTTTGTAACATCCGGCCTTCAATAAGCGCGGTGTTATCGGCGGTGTGTTTGACAACGACCTGTCGCGGAACCATGGCCGTTGGTTCGCCACCGTCGGTATCCTCAAGCTCGGCCCACATCACGCAGGTCATGTCGCTTTGCGTCATCACACGCATATGGCGGACGGTGCATCCGATGGTATCTGCGATACGTTTTTGATCCAATATGCGTTCTGTCCGTGCCATATCGAGCCATTGTGTTTACAGCTTGTGGGTCTGGCGCAGTTCTTTAAGCAGGTTCCGCGATGTTTCCTCGATCAGATCAAGCACATGGGTAAAGCCTTGTGTCCCGCCATAATAGGGATCGGGCACACTTTCGCCCCGGTGCGCCGGATGGTAATCAAGAAACAGTTTCACGCGGTCGCGATAGTGTTCCGGGCAAGCGCGTTCAAGCGCCTCAAGATGGCCGTCATCCATAGCGATCAGGTAATCGAAATTCTCGAAATCGGCTTGTATCAATTTACGGGCGCGTAAATGGGTCAGGTCATAACCGCGTTTGCGGGCTTCCTGTATGGCGCGCCGATCAGCCGGTTCGCCGACATGATAGCCCGTGGTGCCGCAGCTATCGACGATAACTTTTCCCGCAAGTCCCGCATCCTCGATCATTTTGGCAAAGACGCCATCTGCGGTGGGAGAGCGGCAGATATTTCCGGTGCAAACAAACAAAACCCTGATCACGGTTATCCTTTCGTCATTTTTAAAGCCACAGCATGACACATTGTATTCCATTCGCGAACCCCCACCTGAATCTGAAGGGTTGTATTTGTTGTCTTCGATGCGACCGCGAAATTGTTTTGTAACAGCTTCGTGATATTTTTTATGGCAGGATGACCTAAACGCAGAATGCTTGTAAGATTGCGCCATTAAAGAGGGGTGCGTTGCGTTAATGCAGGAATTTGTTTCGTTCGGTCTGCAGGGAGCATTGATTCGTCAGCTCGCCTGGCTTCCACAGGGATATGGCCTTGTGCCCGAGGGTACCGTCATGACGGCGGGGCGCCTGCGTTCGGTCATGCTCGCTCTAGAAGAAGCCGTGGGGGCTTATGTGCTGGTCAAGCTGGGGCGCCATTTGGCCTTAAAGGAACAGGCTCCGGTTTTGACCATGCTGCGTTATGGCGGTAGCCCGCAGCTGATTGTTGAACGCTGGCGTCGCCTTGAAAGCTATTCCCATGCCCGCGGGCGCACCGAATTTACCACCACCAGCCGGTCGATCACCCTGCATCGCGGCACCGTGCGCGGCCAGGCCCCCTCACGGGTGGAAAACCTGTTATTGCATGGCTTTATTGTTGGCCTTCTTGAAGCCATCGGGGTCGAGGGCATTACCAGCGTGATTTTGCCATCGCACGGCTCTGCTGTGACGATGGTGCGCAATGGTAAATTGGTCAAGGTGCGTGATTTTGCCGGGCGCGGCCTGCGCTGGCGCATTAGCTGGCAAAGTTTTGTCCCGGTGTCGCCGGGTTATCCGTTTATGGCCAATATGCCCGGAACGGCACCGTCTGCGGTGGCGGGGCGGCCCGTGGTGCGCAAACTTGTCGCGATGCTGGAAAATGATGTTGGCCGGGGCTGGACGATTGATGATGTCGCCCGCGAGATGGACACATCAGCCCGAACCCTGCAGCGCCGGTTGCAAAGCGCCAATACCCGTTTTTCTGATTTGCTGCGTTTAACCCGTGTGCGCGAAGCCTGCCGCCTGATCAGTGGCACGAACCTTTCAATCGGTGAAATCGGCTATTGGTGTGGTTTTACCGATAATGCCCATTTCTCGCGCGATTTTCGCCGTCTTGTCGGCATGCCGCCATCGGTTTATCGTGAGGCTTCGCTGGGGCATGCGGGCCTGACCCGCGCCTGATCCCTGGCGATGTTCAAGGTGACCAATGGCTGATCGCGTTCTTGAAATTGATGGTCTGACCGTGGGTGATTTGCCACCGGTGTCGCTGTGCCTGCATGTGGGTGAAATTATCACTCTGCGCGGACCATCCGGCATTGGCAAAAGCCGCCTTTTGCGCGCCATAGCGGACCTGGAACCGGCCTCATCGGGTACGGTCATGTTGCGTAATATCGCCCTATCCGCCATGCCTGCGCCCAAATGGCGCGACCGGGTGCGTTATGTGGCGGCCGAACCGGGCTGGTGGGCGGAAACAGCCCGGGCGCATTTTCGCGAACCCAGTGCGGTGCAAACCCGTCTGTCCTCTCTGCTGTTGGCCGAAGCCGTTATGGACCGCCCGATTGCTGAACTTTCCACTGGCGAGCGGCAGCGCCTTGCCCTGTTGCGGGGCATGGAGGGGGCACCGGCGGTTTTGCTGCTCGATGAACCCACCTCCGCCCTGGACCCGGAAAGCACACAGGCGGTGCAAAACATGCTGCGCCACTTCGCCGCACGGGGCGGGGCGATTTTGCTTGTGACCCACAACGCCGCCCAGGCCCGCGAGATCGGCGATCGCCACTATCATCTCGATCCACAGGGGTGCCGGGAAATCCCGCCAGACGCGACGGCCATGCAAGAAGGTCCTCAGGCATGATCGAACCTTTCATCCGGCTTGATATTTTTGATGTCGGCTTGGCTGCTGCATTATTGCTGGCGCATGGTCTGGTATCGGTGATCTATCGTTTGGGGCTTGGGCGACGCATTCTTGTCGCGGCCCTGCGCATGGTGGTGCAGCTTTTGCTGCTGGGGCTGGTGCTGAAATATCTGTTTGCGCTGAATGCTCCGCTCTGGACGGCATTGCTGGTGCTGATGATGGTGTTGTTTGCCGGGCGCGAGGCAACGGCCCGCCAGAAACACCGTTTTTCCGGGCTGTGGGGTTTTGCCTTTGGTACCGGGGCGATGGCGGCGGCCTCCATTCTGGTCACGGGGTTCGCCCTGGCAACCCAGTTTAGGCCTGATCCCTGGTATGATCCGCGGTTTGTTGTGCCGCTGTTGGGCATGGTTTTGGGCAATAGTTTGAATGGTGTGTCGCTGGGTATGATGCGCTTGGGCGAAGCGGTGCACGATATGCGCCCCGCGATCGAGGCCCGGCTGGCCCTTGGTGGTACACGCCGAAAGGCCTTTGCCCCGGCCGTAAAGGTTGCCATGCAAAATGGCCTCACGCCCATTCTTAATTCCATGTCGGCCTGCGGTATTGTTTTTATTCCCGGTATGATGACCGGGCAAATCCTGGCCGGGATTGACCCCTTGCAGGCGGTTCTTTATCAGCTACTTTTGATGTTTCTGATTGCCGGTGCCACCGGACTGGGGGTGTGGCTGGCGGTGCAGTCCGGTGTTTGGCGGTTAAGTGATGCCCGACATCGCCTGCGTCTGGACCGTCTTGTTTCGCGCTAGTCTTTCTTGGTCGCCGGGTCTTCATCCGGTTTTGTAAAAAGCGAGTATGTCTTATGTCCATCGACCCTTATGCTGGTTTCCTCCCTCCGCTTTTTGCCAACCGGCCCGATGGCGAAGATGTCACGCTCCGCACCTTCATGGTCGGCGATGCCCTGCCCAATCATGATGTGGCTAATATTCCCGCCGCCCTGCAAATGTTCCTCGATCTGGTCGCTCCGGCCATGGAGCGTGCCGGGTCCGACGGCTTTGCCCATTTATGGCTGGACCATCACCCCCATGAACAACCGGGCTGGCGCTTGTCAATTGCCCATGTCGGCCCCTTGTCGGAGCTTGATGCAGCACTTGAAAAACCACTGGCGCGACTGGCCAAATCTTTGACCCTGGCCGATTTTGAAACCGCCAACTGGGATGAAACCCGGCCTTTATGGCGCAAGCGGTCTGAACCGGTGCGCCTTGTGTTTTGGGGCCGTTTCGGGCGGCATGTGCGTGCGGTTCTCGGGCATAGTGATGCAGTAGCGTTTTATCTGCCGCTGGGCTCGGGTGTGCGCAGCGATCATCCGGCTGCCACCCTGCCGTTGCTTGAAGATATGCTGGGCACCCGTCATTTGGTGCAGGGCGGTGGTATCGGCTTTGAAGCCGCCTTGCAAATCGGCATTGCGCTGGGGCGCAGCCATTTGATTGAAAGCTGGATCGAGGCGGGCGGGGCCGAAAAGGAACCGTTCTTTCGCCCTATGCAAATCTGGCATCAGGCCTGGTTGACTCATGCGGTGATGGATCTGGCGGTGGCGGCCCTTGCCATGCCGGGCCAGCCGCCTTTGCCTGCGCTGGATTATGGGCCCAATTCAACGCCCGAAAGCCGCAAGGCTGCTTTGGATGGTTTGTCCGGCTGGCTCACCGGTGTGTTCTTTACCGAAGACCGCCCGGCATTGCGTAATGCCTTTGTTGCCGGGGTGCAAAATGCCGTCTGGCTCGACCCGGACCTGCAGCAATATGTTCAGTCCGCCCAGCGCGATGATATTATTCAGGGGCTGGTGCCTTATTGCCGCTGGTTTCTGGCGATGGCGCTTTATAATCACCTGTCCAATGTTGGCGATGGACATGTCACGGCTGATCAGGCCGGGTTTTACGATATGCTGATCCAAAACCTGCCCGAACTTGCCGCCCTGAACGACCTTTCCACCCGGCGCGATATTGAACAGCATATTATCCGCATTGATGCGCCGCGGGCCGCTGCCGCCTTTGATGCCCTGGTTATTCCGTTTTGCGATATGCTGATGCCGCGCTTGGTGCTGGCGGCAACGCGCAATTGACGGGTAAATCATAGGTCATGGGGTTTCGCCCCCATCCGGTCCCCAGAAAATCACCCAGGTGACAAAATCATCGGTGAACGCCTCAAACCGGTGATCCATGCCTGCGGGCACAAATAACACATCGCCAGCACGGCACGGGCTGCGTTGACCATCCCGGCTAAAGATGCCGGAACCGGATTGAATGATATAAAGCTCGTCCTGGCGGTGTGGCGTTTGATGGTCCTGCTTTTGCGGCGCGTAAATTTCGACCGACATGCTGCCCTGCGTGAGCAGGATTTCAAATCGCGGATCGGTTTGATTTCGTAAAACTGCCATCGCGTCAAACAGGCTGCCACGCCATTGCGGGGAAGGCGGGTTAGGGGCTGGGGCGGGTGTTTTCGTCATGGCGATTTTCCATCGTGTTTTGTGTTGTCTTTTGGGTGGTGTGTTTGTCTGATCGTCACCTGCTTTTGGCGCAATAAAAAGGTCCGCTCCGAAAATATCGGGCGGACCATTTTGTAGGGGTGCAATGTGACGTGCCGCTTAGGGATAAGCAGGCAATTCCCGTGCCGATACAATTTTGAATCGAATGGCAAGGCCGCTGACCGCCACCAGGCTGGCAATGGCAATGCCCCAAAACAGGCCGGTTACGCCCAATCCCTGAACAAATGCCAGATAATACCCCGCCGGGATCATGACAAAGATATAGGAAAACATGTGCAGCATGGTCGGGGCCCATTTTTCCCCGGTACCGCGCAGGGCATTGATTGCCGCATTCTGCCCGCCATCGGTAGGGAAAATGATTGGCATCAAAATCAACAGCCCCGAAGTCCCGGCAATGACCACGGCATCCTCGCTAAATAGGTTCGCCACCCAGCCGGGAAAGAAATAAACCGGCAGGCTCAGGCCAAACATCACCAGCATGGTGGTGACCAGACCGATCCAGCCCGCCAGCGCCATATCGGCCCGGTCGCGCCGGCCATAGGCAATACCAACCCGTACCGAAGTTGCCGATGCCAACCCCAGCGCAAACATGAACATCAGGGCCAGGATCGTCATGGTAATACCGTAACTTGCGGCGGCGACAATTCCCAGGCGCCCGGCAAAAAGCTGCATGGCGGCAAAGGCCATTGTTTCCATGCCCTGGCTGGCACCCGAGGCATAGCCGACCGACCGCGCCTCGCGCGAATTCCGCCACCAGCCGGAAAAACCGTCCCGTAACCCATAAAGGGCATGGTTTTTCAGCATCAAGACATAGGCCAGCATGGAAAAGGCCATCAGCCAGCGAATGATGGTTGATGTCCATGCAGCGCCACTGGCACCCAGTTCGGGCATGCCAAAGGCCCCGTTCACCAGCCCGTAATCCAGAAACAGGTTCACCACATTGGCCAGCAGCATCATGACCATGCCGGGCAGCGGGCGCTGTAACCCTTCCATAAAAAACGAACAGGCGGTGTAAATCAGGGCTGCGGGCAGCCCCAGGGCAAGAATGCGCACCAGGTTCGAGGCATGCAGGGCAATATCGGCAGGTTGATCTGTCAGAACAAACAGCCAGTGGATGTTCCAGGTAAACGCCCCCAAACCAAGCCCCAAAAGGGCGGCATAAGGCAGGCAGGCCCGCCAGACATGGCCTGCGGCAAGGTAGTTTTTCCGGCCAACCGCATGCGATGTCATGATCATGATGCCGGTCAAAAGGCCAACCCCCGTGACCAGCAGGGAAATGAACGGCGCATGGGCAACGTTCAGATAGGCCAGTCCGGCACTGTCATAATTGCCGACAATAATGGTATCAACCACTGACATGATCAGCATGCCGATACGCGCAATCACAACCGGAACCGCCAGGCGGAACAGCTCTGTCAAATGCCGTTTTACCCGGTTATGGGGATAAAGTGGCTGGGGCGAATAATCCGGCGTCATGCCGTTTTGGGGCGTCGTCATGTCCAGACATTTCCGAAATGTGTCCCTCTGTGCCGTGTCCGTGGGTGGCGGTGATACGGCAATCGTTGCTAGGACATCTTGTTAATAGAGGTCTTGTTATCTGATCGGGGGGATCACGGTGGTCATCAAAGCAGGGTTATCGGTGATAATGCTGCTCACCCCCCAGGACAGCAGGCTACGTGCCCGGTCCGGATCATTCACCGTATAACAGATCAAAGGTACATTTTCGCCTGTTATTTCCGCACACATTTCTGCTGTAAGTTGTTTATGGTCAACATGCAGGGCGCTGGCCTTCAGGCGCTTATATTCATCCTGCCAGTCCGAAGGGATCTCTTCAACCAGCCAGCCGCAATCATGATCGGGGCACAGCTTTGCCATCTCCGCAACAATGTCGCGATCAAAGCTCGATAACAGGATCGGCACATCCTTGCGGTTGGCAATTTCGCGGGCGACTTCCTCTGCCAGCTTTATGGCATCACAGCCCGATGGTTTGATTTCCAGGTTAACCCCCATGCCCAATGCCGCCAGGGTATCAAGCGTTTCGGAAAGGGTGGGAATGCGCTCGCCTTTATATATGTCTGAAAACCAGGCTCCGGCATCCAGCTGGCGTAATGTTGCCAGGTCATGGTGATGAATGGGGCCGCTGCCATTGGTGGTGCGTTCCAGCGTGTCATCATGAATAAGGACACATTGGTCATCGGCACTTAATGTCACATCACATTCAATCCAGTTCACTCCACGCGCCTGGGCAACCCGAAAGGCGGCAATGGTGTTTTCCGGGGCTTCAATAGAGGCACCGCGATGGGCAACAATATGGGGAATGCGGATCATGATCTGTTCTTTGCCTGCTTTGTCGGGAAAAAGGTCCTGCGAACGGGAAATCGGTCTCATGCCTACCCGCTCAGGGCCGTGTCATATTAAAGGGTCTATACCCTGATACAGTTCCAACCTCTTTACGCCGAGAGTAAAGGATACAAAAGCGAAAATACTGTGTCGTTCTGCGCCGGTTTTTGCCATTTCGCTGGTAACTTCCCGGACTCCAAGCCGATATTTTGAAAGATCATGCTCTGGCATTTGTCATAAATCCGACATTGATCGCCTTGCGTGCTGCGCAACGTAAAAAAATGCTGCATGTGCAAAGTGCGCAAACCCCAGCATTTGTGCGGACCGTTTCGGGCCTGTACCTAATGTTCCGTAAAAAACGTCATTTTTCTTCAAAAAAGGTGTTTACAGGTGG